>DATFTS010000335.1:0-1895 GCA_035261645.1 Jatrophihabitans sp.
CGCGTCACTCGCATCTGCCACTGCGCGTGCCGCCGCGAGCAGGCTGCGTACCTCCGCCGCCTGATAGACGAGCGAACTCGCCTCGGCCCGATACGGGACCGCGGCGGCGTCGAGCGCGTCCTCGAGGAAGGGCAGCGACGTCCGTGCCGGGACGAGGATCGCGATGTCGTCGCGGCGCGCGGGCCGCCAGGCTTCGGCTTGCTCATCCCAGACGGTCCAGCCCTCGTCGAGCATCTGCCGGATGATCGCGGCGACGTCGCGCGCCTCGTGCTCACGCAGCGCAGCGGCGTTCAGACCGTCTTGGTGCGCGGCCGCGCCGAGCACGGTGACTGCCGCACCGCTGCCGGTTTCGGACCGGACCCCGTCGAGCGGCACGTATTCGGGCTGCTGCCCATGGCTGGGCGTGATCAACGTGCCGAACACGTGATTGACCCAGCCGAGGATCGGTTCGACCGAGCGGAAGTTCGTCGTCAGGCTGCTGGCCTCGCCCACATGCGCCTGCGCCTCGAGGTAGTTGCGGATGTCGGCGCGGCGGAACCGGTAGATCGACTGCTTGGCGTCACCGACGACGAACAGCCGTCCGTCCGGGACGTCGATGTCGCGCCAATCTGCGGCGGCACCGTCCGCGCCGGCGCAGATGCGGATCGCCAGTTCGATCTGGATCGGGTCAGTGTCCTGGAACTCGTCCAGCAGCAGTCGCTGGTAGGAGTCATGCAACGCCGCCCGCACGCCGGCGTCTCGGCGCAGCAGGTCACGCGAAAGGACGAGCAGGTCGTGGAACTCGAGCTTGCCTTCCCGCCTGCGGATCTCGGCCGCCTCGACGACTCGCCGCGCAACCCAGCGGGTGATGATGCGCAGGCATTGGTCCAGCACGGCGTCGACGAGTTGCTTCGCCGCTGCCGCAAGATCGTTGCCCTGCGTCCTGATCTCGTCGATCGGCCGAAGCCAGTTCTCCTTGCGACCGATACGGCCGAACTTCAGCTCGCCCAGCTGGCGCACGACGCCGAGACGGGACTCGTCGTCGACTGCCTCGTCGTAGGCGGTAAGGATCTCGACGACGTCGTCGAACCTGGCCGCCAGCTTGTCGTCCTCGACCCTGCAGTGCCGCAGTTCGCCGACGAACCGGCGCGCGTCGTCGACGATTGCCGCAATATCGGGCCAGCGCAGTTCAGGCTCCGGGCCGACGAGCACACGCTCGTCGATCAGGTCCCAGTCGTTGCCGAGCAGCAGCGCCAGCGATCGGACGTGCTTGAGTTCCATGCCGAGCTGCAGCGCGACCAGCAGGGGCGCAGCGACCGAGTCGTCGTCCAGCAGCGCTGTCTGCAGCCCGGCCCAGCGCTCGTCGAACGCCACAGAGGAGCCGACCTCGTCCATCACTTCGATGATCGGCGGCAGCCCTGCCTCGATCGGGTGCTCGGCCAGGATGCGCTGCGCGAACGCGTGCAGTGTGCCGATGGCCGCACCGTCGAGGTCGTCGAGTGCCTCGTTCGCGGCCTCGCGCGTTCCCGCTTCGCGGGCCTTGCCCTCGAAGGTCGCGCGCAGCCGGTCGCGCAGCTCGGCACCGGCCTTCTCGGTGAACGTCACCGCCGCGACATTCGCCAACCGCACACCGTCGGTGAGCACGAGTGCAGCAACGCGTTCGACGAGGGCGTGGGTCTTGCCGGAGCCTGCGCCGGCGTTGACGAACAGCGTGGCCGCGGTGTCGTGGGTTATCCGATCGCGCTCCGGCTTGTCGGCCAGCGTCACAGCTGATCACCTGCCTCCGGCTCGACGAGCGCGACGTAGTCGCGCAGCACCGGGTCGAACCGCTTGCGTTCCCACCGGTCACGGCCGTCGCCGTAGCCGACGCCGTCGGGGTTGCAGTACTCGCACCACACGCGGGTGCCGTAATCGGG
>DATFTS010000336.1:0-4427 GCA_035261645.1 Jatrophihabitans sp.
GCAGCCACTGGGGCCCACCAGGGTCAGGAACTCGCCGGTGCGCACGTCGAGATCGATCCGGTCGAGCGCGACAAGTCGGTCACGCTGGAGCCGGAACTGCTTCGTGACAGCGTCGATCCGGATCTTCGGCGCCGGGCTCACTTTGACCCCTGGGTTGCGTAGGGGTTGAACTCGTTCGTCCAGAGCTTGCCGGCGTCGACCGCGCCCTTGACGGCGCCGGTGTCGTTGAGCCAGCTCTGCCACCGGGTGAAGTCGACATTGCCGAGCAGGCCACCCTTGCTCGCGACGCCGACCGACTGCCAGTACTTCAGCGTCGAGGTGTCCTCGTTGGCCCGGTGCCGCGCGGCGATGAGCTTGGTGAACTCGTCGATCACCTGGGAGCGCGGCGTAACCCGCTCCCACTCGATCGCGCGCGCGACGCCGGCCACGAACGCGCGCACCGCGTCCGGATGCTTCGCGATGAAGTCGGTGCGGAACACGTACGGGCCGCCGTTGAACGGGCCGTACTCCTGGAAGTCGCTGAACAGCAGCCGGTATCCGTCCGCCGCTGCGCGCTGCTGGAACTGCCCGGTTAGCCCGGCGACGTCGATCTGGCCGCGCTTCAATGCGTCTTCGGTGTTCGGCGGAGGCAGTGGGACGAGCTGCACCTTCTTCACGTCCGCCTCGCTGACGCCGGCGCGGCGCAGGTAGTCGTGGATGTCCGCCTCGGCTTGGCCACCGAGCGTGTTGACGCCGATCTTCTTGCCGATCAGGTCGGCGGGCTTTCGGATCGCGCTGCTCGCGGGGACGTAGAAGCCGGTGAAGGACTTCGGATCCGAGCCGTAGTAGTTGACGACGGCCTTGATCGGCGCGCCGGCGTCGACGAGCTTCGCAACCGCTCCCGCGAATGCGCCGCCGAAGTCGGTCTGCCCCGTGGCGGCGGACTGGATGTCCTGTGGCCCGCTGATCGTGTTGCCGACCCAGTCCAGCTTCACCTTGCCGTTGAAGTAGCCGAGTGCGTCGGCGAGTTCGGGGAGGGTGACCTGGTCGGTCCAGCCCTGGTAGCGCAGGGCGATCACGCCGTTCTTCGTGCTTGTCGCGTCCGCCGAAGTGCAGGCAACGAGGGCCGGGACGGCGGTAGCTACAACGGCGACTATCGCAAGGAGCTTTCTCGTCTTGTCCACGTGACCCACCATCGCCAGCCGACGACATTGCTGTCAATGTCTACAGATAAAGTAGAAAACGATCGGGCGGAAGGGTTCGGAGACCAGCCGCGCGCTCCGCGGGGATGAGCTACGTACCATGGCCGGGTGGCCTTGCAGCTCTACGACACCGGCTCTAGGTCGGTACGCCAGTTCGAGCCCCTTGAGCCGGGCAAGGCCTCGATCTACCTCTGCGGGCTCACCGTCCAAGGGCCGCCGCACATCGGTCACGTCCGCAACTGGGTGAATGTCGACATCCTGCGCCGGTGGTTGGGCTACAACGGCGTCGAGGTGACCTACATCCGCAACGTCACAGATATCGACGACAAGATCCTGGTCAAGTCGGCCGAGACCGGCGAGCCGTGGTGGGCGCTCGCATTCCGCAACGAGCGCGAGATCATTTCGGCGGAACAGGTCCTGGGCTGCTTACCGCCCTCGTACGAGCCAAGGGCAACCGGCCACATCACCGAGATGATCGAGTTGATGCAGCGGCTGATCGACTCCGGGCACGCGTACGTCGCCGACGGTGACGTGTACTTCGACGTGCGGTCGTTCCCGCCGTACGGGTCATTGTCCGGCCAGGACGTCGACAAGATGGACGCGGCTGGTGACTCGGTCGGCGACGCCCGAAAGCGCGACCCGCACGACTTCGCACTGTGGAAATCGGTGAAGCCCGGCGAACCGTCGTGGCCTACACCGTGGGGCCGCGGCCGGCCGGGCTGGCACCTCGAGTGCTCGGCCATGGCGACGAAGTATCTAGGCCCGACGTTCGACATCCACGGTGGCGGGATGGACCTGCTGTTTCCGCACCATGAGAACGAACGGGCGCAGTCGAACGCCGCCGGTGACGGGTTCGCGCGCTACTGGCTGCACAACGGGCTGCTGACGATGTCCGGCGAGAAGATGTCGAAGTCACTGGGCAACACGTTGCTGGTGCGCGAGATCGTCAAGCATTGGCGGCCGGTGGAGGTGCGGTACTACCTCGGCGCGGCGCACTACCGGTCGGCGATGGAGTATTCGCCAACCGCGCTCGACGACGCCGCGGCCGCGTACCGCCGGATCGAGAACTTCGTCGAGAAGGCGACCGCTGTGGTGCCGACTAGTGCCGGTGCGGTGCCCGACGCTTTCGGACGCGCGATGGACGACGACCTCGGGGTACCCGCGGCCCTGGGTGTGCTGCACGAGACGGTGCGCGCAGGCAACAGCGCGCTGGCTGACGGCGCGAAAGAGACCGCGCGTGAGGCGCTGGCCGAGGTGCTGGCGATGACCCGCGTCCTCGGCATCGACCCCACGGTGTGGGAGACGCCCTCGGACCTCACTCCGGTGCTCGACGTGCTGGTGCAGGTCGCGCTCGGGCAGCGCCAGGGCGCGCGCGAGCGGAAGGACTACGCGGCGGCCGACGCGATCCGCGCGCAGCTCAGCGCAGCCGGCGTCGTCGTGGAGGACACGCCCGACGGACCGCGCTGGAGTCTGGGCTAGTGGCCGGCAACTCGCGTCGGCAGGGCGCGATCCGCAAGTCGAAGAAGGGCGCCCAGGTCGGCTCTGGCGGCCAGAGCCGCAAGGCGCTGCGCGGTCATGGCCCGACGCCGCCGGCAGAGGCGCGCAAGGGGCACCCG
This sequence comes from Jatrophihabitans sp., assembly GCA_035261645.1. Classification (GTDB taxonomy): domain Bacteria; phylum Actinomycetota; class Actinomycetes; order Mycobacteriales; family Jatrophihabitantaceae; genus Jatrophihabitans. Next base: position 2,798 of record DATFTS010000336.1, read on the forward strand.
GCTGCGCGGCGTGCGGCGGCTGCGGAGCGCCGGGCACCGGGACGCCCACCACGGGACACGTCTGCGGCGGAGTTGCTCGTCGGACGCAACCCCGTGGTGGAGGCCTTGCGCGCGAAGGTACCCGCGACGGCGCTCTACCTCGTCCAGGGCTTGGAAGCCGACGAGCGCGTCAGTGAGGCGGTTCGCATCGCGGGCAACCGCGGCATCGCCATCCTGGAGGTCAGCCGCGGCGAGCTGGATCGCCGCACCGGGGGCATCCTGCATCAGGGCATCGCCCTCCAGGTGCCGCCGTTCGCCTATACGCCGCTGCCGGATGTGCTGCGTGAGGCTGACGAGAGTGGCACCCCGCCGCTGCTGGTCGCGCTGGACGGCGTGACCGATCCGCGTAACCTCGGCGCCGTCATCCGGTCTGCGCTCGCGTTCGGAGCGCACGGCGTGGTGATTCCGTCGAGACGATCGGCGGGTGTGACGGCAACGGCGTGGCGCACGTCCGCGGGCGCGGCGGCGCGCATGCCGATAGCGCAGGTGACCAATCTGGTGCGCGCGCTGAGGGACTGTCGAGACGCTGGGCTGTTCGCCGTGGGGCTGGACGCGGATGGCACGACGGAACTGGACGAACTCGAAATGGCGACGGAGCCGCTCGTTGTCGTCGTCGGGTCGGAAGGCCGCGGGCTGTCCCGGCTCGTCGGCGAGACGTGCGACCTCACCGTTTCGATCCCGATGTCGCCGTCCGCCGAGTCGTTGAACGCATCGGTGGCAGCCGCGGTGACGCTCGCCGAAGTCGCACGCCGCCGTCGCGCCGAACTCTGAAACCGGTGCGCGGGTTGCTGAACGGCAGGACTCCGATCTGCCGCCATTCGCCGAGTTGTTGAACGCATCGGTGGCAGCCGCGATGACGCTCGCCGAAGTCGTACGCCGCCGTCGCGCCCAGCTCTGAAACCGGTGCGTGGCCGGCGCTCATAGCCGGATGGGTTGTCCCTTTTGGGAGCTGGTGACCTGCCCGCACTTGTATTCTCGCCGGGGAACGCCGGTCGGAGCTGGTGACCTGCCCGCAGTTCGCGGGTGGTGGCACCATGGCGTTCGGAGTGGTCGAGCTCCCCGTGGAGGTCTCGAGATGGCGCAGGAGGCCGGTAGGGGGCGGCATCACGCGCCGGACCCGTCGCAGGACCAGCTGGCTTGGGGGTCGGGCGATCTGATCCGGCGGGCGATCCTCCTGATCGGCCTTGCCCTCGGTGTCATAGGCGCGGTTTGGCGTTGGGCAGTGGCCACGCCGCTGCTGGGCGCCCACCTTCCAACCGCTGCACACGTCGTGCTGGTCGCGGTGTTCCTCGCGGCAGTGCTGCTGGTATCTCTGTTCGGCTCCCAATGGGCATACCGTCGGTTGGCACGATGGTCGCAGGCGCGGCGAGCCCGGGAGCGCGAACATTACGACGTTGCCTGACCCGGCTCCTCGCCGCTACAACCCGCCGGCTCCGGCGGGCTCTAAGACGTCGTCTTCCCGTTCGAGCTCGTCGCATGCTGGAGCGACCGTGGCATGCCGAAGCGACGAACGAAGGTCGCGCCGCGACTAGGGCACAAGCGACAAGGTGAGGCCGAAGATCACCGGACCGGCCAGCCCGGCCAGCAGCCA
>DATFTS010000337.1:0-2721 GCA_035261645.1 Jatrophihabitans sp.
GACTCCAGCCAGCAAGGGCATCCGCTGATCCTGCACGGCACCGGCGGCAGCTGGACGGCAACCACCCCGGCCGGTATCGGCGCACCATTCAGCAACCTCACCGGCATCGCGGTCACCGGCGATACGGCCTGGGTCGCCGGCACGTATTTCGACGCCACGGCCGGCCGGCAGCACGCGCTGATCGCCCGGCACGACAGCGGCGGCTGGCACCCGGTCGCGGCGCCGGACCCGGGCACCGGGGACACGGTCCTCGGCGCGATCACCGCCACCGGCGATCACCTGTGGGCGACCGGCTACGACAAGGGTGCCAACGGCCGCAACCCGCTCATCGAGTTCCACTAGGTGTTTTGACCGAGAGGTTTGTTGACGGGCACCTGTCGATGGTCGCCGGCCGACCAGAAACTCGGCGAGTGGCGCGTGCTGTTGCCCGGAGTGGATGTCCGAGTCCGCGACGGCGCCCTGTGACACGCGGCGCGCCAACGAGGGCTGAACCCCCCGAAATTCGGGGGGTTCAGACGGTGTAGCCCCGAGCGGATTCGAACCGCCGCTACCGCCTTGAGAGGGCGGCGTCCTGGGCCACTAGACGACGGGGCCCCAGAATAAAACTTCCCGGGTCGCAAGCTTCCCGAGGCGCACTTCCCGTGACGCGCTGGGGTACCAGGACTCGAACCTAGACTAACGGAACCAGAATCCGTTGGGCTGCCAATTACCCCATACCCCAAGGGTGTGGCCCGTTCCCGGGCCGACGTCAAACTCTACCGGACGCCCTCTGGCGCGACCAAAACGCCCATCACCGACCCGCGCCGCCCACCGGCGAATACCAGCAGGCGCGGGTCCAAACGCGGCCGGCTCAGTCGCTGCGGAGGGCAATCGTCTGCAGGTAGTCGGACGGCACCCGCAGCGCACCTTGCGACGCGTTCGACGCCTCGGCGAGCGCGATCAGCTCAGCGTCGAGCGCCGCGCGCGCATCGTCATCGAGCGCTCCGAACGCCTTGTTCGTCGGGCCGTAGTAGGTCTTGAAGGTGTCCAGCCAGTGCCGCGCCGAGCGGTAGCGGAACTGGAAGGTGAGCCGCTCAGAGGTGGCCCCGGCACCCAGCAGCGCGCTGACGTGGTCCGCTGTCCCCCACAGCAGCGGAGAGGCCACGCCGGCCGGGGGCGGCACGTACGAGCCGACGATCTTGAACATCTGGCCGATGAAGCTGTCCGGCGTCCAGGCAGTGACGCCGATGCGGCCTCCCGGCCGGCAGACGCGCAGCAGCTCGGCGGCCGACTGCTCGTGGTTCGGCGCGAACATCACGCCGAACGTCGACAGCACGGCGTCGAAGCTGCCGTCCTCCCACGGCAGGGCCTCGGCGTCGGCCACCGTGAACTCCATGGCCAGCCCGTCCGCCGCTGCGCGTGCCTTGGCGCGCTCGAGCAGGCCGGGGACGTAGTCACTGGCGGTCACCTCGGCTCCGCGCCGGGCGGCCGCGAGCGCAGCGTTCCCGTTGCCCGCCGCCACGTCGAGCACCCGCTCCCCTGCCTCGATGTCGATGCTTTCGCACAGCGTCTCGCCCGTCACCTGCAACGTCGCGCCGACAACCGCGTAGTCGCCGGCCGTCCACGTGGCCTGCTGCTTCGTCTTTATCGCGGTGAAGTCGACGCTTGTCGTACTGGTCATTTCGTACCTCCGATGCGTGGTGAATTGCATGCCCAGCGTTGGCGCAACGGCGTCAACCGACATCCGTACCGAGTACGGATTTGCGATGCTTACGCAATGGCGCAGGTGGGGGCGCTCACGCCGAAGGAGACCGAGGTGCTCGGTCTGGTGCGCGAGCGCCTGACGAACGCCGAGATCGCCCACCGGCTGTACGTGTCCGAGCGGACGGTGGAGTCGCACGTCGCGGCCATCTTGCGCAAGATGCAAGTGCCGAACCGGCGCGCGCTGGCCCGGCCCATCGCGTCCACGCCCGCAGGGCAGCTGCCGGTCCGGCTCACCAGCTTCATCGGACGAGACGCTGAGCTCGCTGCCGTCGACCAACTGCTGGCGGACAGCCCGATCCTGACGCTCACCGGTCCGGCCGGCTCTGGAAAGACGCGGCTCGCCGTTGAGGCTGCAGCCCGCGCGCTGGGGCGCCACCCGGATGGGGCTTGGTTCGTCGACCTCGCGTCGGTGACGTCCGACGGCGGTGTCGCGGAGAAGGTGCTCGGCGTGCTCGGCGGGCGGCAGAGCCCCGAGCGTCCCGCGCACGAAACGCTGACCGCGACGGTGCGGGGGCGCTCCCACCTCGTGATCCTCGACAACTGCGAGCACCTGCTGGCCGCGTGCGCGACGGTGGCGGAGGTCCTCGCCGTCGCCGCGCCCCGTGGACGCGTCATGGCAACCAGTCGAGTTCCGCTGGACGTCGCGGGCGAAGTCGTCTTCCCGGTTCCACCACTGGCGGTACCAGAGGACCACGGCGATCCCGGTGACAACGACGCGGTGCGGTTGCTCGTCGACCGCGCTCGCGATGCAGGCGCCACCGTCGACCTCGACGCCAACGGCGCGGCGGTGGGGAGGCTGTGCCGACGCCTCGACGGGCTGCCGCTCGCGCTCGAGTTGATAGCGCCGCGGTTGCGTGCATTCCCGCCGGGACATCTGGTCGACCTGCTCGACAACCGCTTCGAGCTCGTCGCGTCGTCAGGCGCGGGACGTCCGGCCCGGCACCAAACGTTGCGCGCCGCCATCGAGTGGAGCTACGA
>DATFTS010000338.1:0-4768 GCA_035261645.1 Jatrophihabitans sp.
GCAGCCCGCCGGCACGCTGCACATCAGCGGGTCCTACACGCAAGGCGGAAAGGCCACGCTCGCGCTCGACCTCGCCGGCAAGACCCGCGACCTGCTCGCCGTGAAGGGCGCCGTGACGCTGCGCGGGAAGGTCACCGCGCATAACGTCGGCAGCTACAACCCACCGCTCGGCACCAAGTACCGCGTCGTCAGCGGCGCGAGCTTCACCGGCGGGCCGGCGTGCACGGTCACCTCCGGCGGCGGCTCAGCCAGCCGGCACTGGGTGGCCAGCCACACGTCCAGCGGGCTCTTCCTCACCTGGCGCAACGGACGGCACACGGTCTGCTGAAATGATCACGCGCGGCGAGTTGCATGCAGCGCCGCACCGATCAGCGGTGCCCGATTGGAGTCCTCGGCAAGCGCGATCCGCGGCAGCGCGTTGCCCAGCGCGCCGACGCGGAACGCCCGCTCGAACAGGTCCCATGACGCAGACATCGATCCGCCTATCACCAGCACCTCAGCGCGGAACCCGGCGCAGCAGCGACCCACCACGCGGCCCAGCGCCGTCATCGCTTCGTCGAGTACTCGACGCGCGATCGGTGAGCCGGCCCGCGCCGCCTCCGCGATCTCCCGTACGTCCGCGTCAGGATCACCGCCGGCGTCCGCGTACGCCCGTCGTATCGCGCGCCGCGACACCACGTCCTCGAGCGGACGCCCGCCGACCGTCATGCGGTGCAGCCGGCCGCCCGGCGGCATCCCGGGGTCGACGACCTGACCGTCGACCAGCCACGCCGAGCCGATACCCGTGCCCAACGTGATGCCCGCGCATCGTCGGGCGCCGGACGCGGCGCCCGAGACCCACTCACCCAGCAGGAACGCGTCCGCGTCGTTGACGAAGGCCATTGTTCCGCGCAGTCGCGAGCGCAACGCGTCGCCGACGTCGACCCCGCGCAGCGAGGTGAACTTGCCGACGCCCTCGAACTGCCCGATTCCGCGGTCGTAGTCGAACGGGTCGGGCATCGCGACACCCCACACCGCGCCGGCCGGCGCGCGCAGGGCGTTACCCGCTCGCCAGATCTGGCCGAGCAGGACGTCGGCCGCGGAGTCCGCGTCCAAGCGATACCGCGTGCTCTGGGTGACCTGCCAGCCCGCTGGATCGACGAGGGCGGCAGTCACGTGCGTGCCGCCCACGTCGAGAACTGGGACGAGCGAACTCATCCCGGCTACTACTGCGCGATCTTGTACTCGCGCAGCAAACCGCGGCTGATGATCGTTTTCTGGATCTCGGAGGTCCCCTCGCCGATGAGCAGGAACGGCGCCTCACGCATCAGGCGCTCGATCTCGTACTCCTTCGAGTAGCCGTAGCCGCCGTGGATGCGGAAGGACTCCTGGGTCACCTCGGCGCAGTACTCGGACGCGAGCAGCTTGGCCATGCCCGCTTCCACGTCGTTGCGTTCGCCGGCGTCCTTCAACCGCGCGGCGTTCACCATCATCAGGTGGGCCGCCTCGACCTTGGTTGCCATCTCGGCAAGCTTGAACGCGATCGCCTGGTGTTCGGCGATCGCCTTGCCGAACGTCCTGCGCTGCTGCGCGTAGGCCACCGCGAGTTCGAACGCGCGGATGGAGATGCCGCACGCCCGCGCGGCGACGTTGACGCGGCCGACCTCGACGCCGTCCATCATCTGGTAGAAGCCGCGCCCCCGGCCGGCTTCGCCACCGAGGATGGACGACGCCGGTACGCGTACCCCGTCCAGGACCATTTCGGTTGTCTCGACGCCCTTATAGCCCATCTTGTCGATCTTGCCTGGGATGGTCAGACCCGGACGGGTCTCGCCGAAGCCGGGTTCCTTCTCGATCAAGAACGTCGTCAAGTTCTTGTAGACCGACTCCGCGCCGAGGTCGTCCTTGACCAGAGTGGCGACGACGCCAGCCCGGGCACCGTTGGTAAGCCACATCTTCTGGCCGTTGATGACGAACTCGCCGCCTTCAGCAGTGGCACGGGTCTTGATCGCCGCGACGTCCGAGCCACACTCGGGCTCGGACATCGAGAACGCACCACGGATCTCGCCGGTGGCCATCTTGGGCAGCAGCCGCTGCTTCTGCTCGTCGGTGCCGTGCTGGGCGATCATGTACGCGACGATGAAGTGCGTGTTGATCACACCGGAGATCGACATCCAGCCGCGGGCGATCTGCTCCACGACGAGTGCGTAGGTGAGCAGCGACTCGCCGAGCCCGCCGTACTCCTCCGCGATCGTGAGGCCGAACAGGCCCATCTCCTTCATCCCCTCGACGATCGCCTCGGGGAACTCGTCCTTGTGCTCCAACTCCGTCGCGTACGGCAGGATCTCCTTGTCGACGAAGTCCCTGACCGTTCGCAGGATCTCCTGCTGCACATCGGTGAGACCGGCAGTCTGGGCGAGGCGGGCCATGCGGGATTCCTCCACGGCTACGCACGCGCCCGACGACGGACGCGTGTCTCGGCGATTGCCGCAAAGTATCCCCCGGCAACTACTGGGAGTCCCAAGCAGAAGCCCGTGAGATGACTCTCAGCAGGTCAGCTCTCCGGCGGCTCGAACTTGGACGTGCGCTGCATGCCCGCAGCGCGACCCTTGGCGGCGACCACGAGCGCCATCTTGCGCGACGCTTCGTCGATCATCTCGTCGCCGAGCATCGCCGAGCCCTTCGCCCCACCGGCCTCTGACGTGTAGTAGTCGTAGGCGTCGAGGATCAGTTCGGCGTGGTCGTAGTCGTCCTGCGACGGCGAGTAGACCTCGTTCGCGATGCCGACCTGGTCCGGGTGCAGCACCCACTTGCCGTCGAAGCCCAGCGCGGCGCTGCGCGATGCGACGCGGCGGAAACCGTCCGAGTCGCGGATCTGCAGGTACGGCCCGTCGATGGCCTGCTTGTTGTTCGCCCGCGCCGCCATCAGGATCGACATCAGGATGTGGTGATACGCATCGCCCACGTCGTACCCGGGCGGCTGCTCCCCGACGACCAGAGACTTCATGTTGATCGACGCCATGAAGTCGGCCGGCCCGAAGATGATCGTCTCGACCCGCGGCGACGCCTTCGCGATGGCGTCCACCGCGATCAGCCCCTGCGCGTTCTCGATCTGCGCCTCGATCCCGATCCGGCCGACCTCGAAGCCCATCGTCTTCTCGATCTGGGTCAGCAGGATGTCCAGCGCCACCACCTGCTCGGCGTTCTGCACCTTCGGCAGCATGATGCAGTCAAGGTTCGGACCGGCGCCCTCGACCACCTCGACCACGTCTCGGTAGGTCCAGTGCGTGGTCCAGTCGTTCACCCGCACCACTCGGATCTTCTCGCCCCAGCCACCCTCGTTGAGCGCGGCCACGATGTTCTTGCGCGCCTGCGGCTTGACCAGCGGGGCGCAGGCGTCCTCGAGGTCGAGGAACACCTGGTCGGCGGCCAGTCCCTTCGCCTTCTCCAGGAAGCGCGGGTTGCTTCCCGGCACGGCCAGACACGAACGGCGAGGACGAAGGGTCTCGGTCATGGAAGGCAGCATGCCCAGCCCCAGGCCGCGGAGACAAACGGGTGTCGGAGGTTTCACACTCGCGACGCCTGAGACGCGAGTGACGCCTGAGCCACGGCGTCCGCGATTCCGCCTCGCTCGCGCACTAACCTTCTGATGTGACGTTTGCACGGGGCCTGGCATGACGAGCGGGGGCCGGATCTTCCTCGCCCGGCTCGCCGGCATCGCCGTGTTCGACCCGGGCGGCGACCAGATCGGCAAGGTCCGCGACGCGGTCACGATGCTGCGGCCCGACCGCCAACCCCCGCGGGTCCTGGGCCTCGTCATCGAACTCCCGCACCGGCACCGCATCTTCGTGCCGATGGGACGGGTCACCCGGATCGAGCCGGATCAGGTCGTGCTGTCCTCCGGCACGATCAACATGAAGCGCTTCGAGCGCCGCGCCAACGAAGTGCTCGTGCTCACCGACCTGCTCGACCGCACGGTCACGGTCCGCGAGACCGGCCAGCTCGCCACCATCGTCGACGTCGCAATGGAGCAGAACCGGGCCCGCGACTGGGTGATCACCCGGCTGGCGGTGCGGGCGGCGACGGGCCGCATCCGCCGCCGCGGCCAGCTGTTCCAAGTGGAGTGGAACGAGGTGGACGGGCTGGCGCTCAGCGAGCCGGCGCAAGGCACCGACGCGTTGCTCGCGATGCTGGCCGACCTGCGGCCGGCCGACGTCGCTGCGGCGCTGAAGGACATGACCGACAAGCGGCGGCTCGAGGTGGCCGCCGCGCTCGACGACGAACGCCTCGCCGACGTGCTCCAGGAGATGGAGGAGGACGACCAGGTGAGCCTGCTTCGCTCGTTGGCCGATGAGCGCGCCGCCGACGTCCTCGAGGCGATGGACGACGACGACGCCGCCGACCTACTGGGCGAGATGTCCACCGCCGATCAACAGCGGCTGCTCGAGCTGATGGAGCCGGAGGAAGCCGAGCCGGTGCGCCGGCTGATGACCTACGCCGACTACACCGCGGGCGGTCTGATGACCGCCGAGCCGGTGATCATGCTGCCGGACGCCACAGTCGCCGAGGCGCTCGCGCGGGTACGCAACCCCGAACTCTCCCCCGCCCTGGCCGCCCAGGTGTACATCGTCCGCCCGCCGCAGGCGACGCCCACCGGACGTTTCCTTGGCACGGCGCACATCCAGCGCCTACTGCGCGAGCCGCCCTCGGCTCTCGTCAGCGGGCTGATCGAGAACGACACCGCGCCACTGCGCCCGGAGACGTCGCTGGAGGACGTGACGCGCCACCT
>DATFTS010000339.1:0-14945 GCA_035261645.1 Jatrophihabitans sp.
CGGCGGGGCCGAGCCCCACGGGTCCTCAGCCGGGCCGCTCGAGTTGGAGCCGGACGAGCCGAAGCCGCCGCCGGACGAACCGCGCTGCGTGCGATTGACCTTCGCCGTGGCGTACTTGAGCGACGGGCCGACCTCGTCGACCTCCATCTCGACGACGGTGCGCTTCTCGCCCTCGCGCGTCTCGTACGAGCGCTGCTTCAACCGGCCCTGCGCCACGACGCGCATGCCGCGCTGCAGCGACTCGGCGACGTTTTCGGCCGCCTGCCGCCAGATCGAGCAGCGGATGAACAGCGCCTCGCCGTCCTTCCACTCGCTCGAGTTGCGGTCGAATGTGCGTGGCGTGGATGCGATCGTGAACGACGCGACTGCGGCCCCGGACGGGGTGAAGCGCAGCTCCGGGTCGGCGGTCAGGTTCCCGACGATCGTGATGATCGTTTCACCGGCCATCGCGTTACCGCTCGTCCGGCCGCAGGACCTTGGTCCGCAGCACTGACTCGTTGAGGTTCAGCTGGCGGTCGAGCTCCTGGACGGCCGACGGATTGGCCTTCAGGTCGACGACGGCGTAGATGCCCTCGGCGTGCTTGTTGATCTCGTAGGCCATGCGGCGCCGGCCCCACACGTCGACCTTCTCGACGGTGCCGCCGTCCGTCTTGACCACCGACAGGAAGGCGTCGAGCGACGGAGCGATCGTGCGCTCTTCCAGCGTGGGGTCGAGGATGACCATGACTTCGTAATGGCGCATATGCGAGCCATTCCTCCTGTGGACTGATCGGCCGCGGACGATCCGCGGCAGGAGGCTGTTGCCAACGCCGTGCGACCCTGGCAACCCATACGGCCAGCGTCAGCGAGGCAACCGTGTCAGGGTAGCGGCCCGCGCCAGGAACCAGAAATCCGTCCACAGCCCTCGCCTGCGCCCCGACCCCCCTTGCGCCCCCGACCACCCCTTTTGTGATCAAGAGCCGGTTTTAGTCGATATTCGACGCTGGGGGTCTGTTGATCACCACCCGCTTTCCACAGGCTCGACGCTGGGGGTCTGTTGATCAGCGGCGGATTGCCCCGGGCTCGACGCTGGGGGTCTGTTGATCAGCGGCGGATTGCCCCGGGTTCGACGCAGGGGGTCTGTTGATCAGGGCAGGCTGTGCGGACGCGAGCTACTTCTTGGCTCCGCGCATCAGGTACAGGCGGGCGTACGTCGCCGCGACGAAGGCGAGCGCGATCACCGCCACGATCGCGAGCACGACCCACACCTCGCCGGTCGACGACGGGCGGCTGGCGGCCAGATCGATCGTCTTCGGCTTGCCGCTGGCCTGGTCGGCCGCGGCGGACGCGCGGGGGCTGGGCGACGCCGTTGCGCCGGTCGTCACCTGGGTGCCGCTGTTGCCGCCCTGCGAGCCGGACCCGGGTAGCACACCGCCTCCTGCGCCGCCTTCGCCCAGCAAGCCGCCACCGTTCACTCCAGGCACGACCTGCGCCGGGATCGGCACCGGGTTGTTCCCGCCCGAGGACGAGGCCGAGCCGCCGCCGCCGCCACCGCCCGAGCCGCCGCCTCCTCCTGCGCCGCCACCGGCGGGCAGGCTCGGCACGGGCACCGTGACCGTCGGCAGCGTGAGGCCGGGAACGCCGACCGTCGGCAACTGATGCCCGGCGATGCTCGGCGCGACCGAGACGCCGGGCAGCTGGATCGAGATGCCGCCCTTCGGCGGGTTGTCAGCGACCACGATCTTGCCGACCCACCTGTTGCTGGCGTTCATCGCGACACCAGCGCTGGCCAACTGGTTCAGCTGGGCGTCGTGGAGTCCGTTCTGGGTGCAGGGGCCCAGAAGGGGCACCCCTGGAGCCACGTACTGCACCTTCCAGGTGAACCCGTACGTACCTCTATCCGGGAACGTGAACGTCTTGGACGGCAGTCCCTTGCAGGAGCCGGAAGTCGGGCCGCCCAGCGTCACGGTCTGCGCGCCGCCGGGGAAAGACGAGCCGAAGGAAACGACAACCTGGAACTGGTTGCCGAGGACGCCCGACAAGAGGCTCTGCACAAGTGAACCTAGGCCCGGAACGTTCTCCAGACCCGCGGTCGGCAGCGCGGAGGCCTTGAAGACGACCGTGTCGCCGGGGTGGACGCCGATTTCGGAGCCGCCGAGCACGTTGTCCCGGGTGGCGACGCCGGACAGCGACAACTGGGCGTTCACCGTGGACGGGGCACCAGAGGCCGAGACGGTCAGCAGCGTCGCGCCTGCGATGGCGCCCGCCGCCATTCCGACCAGCCAGCGCAGCCGTGGCCGACGCCCGGGTACTGCCTGGTGACGACCCGGCATCGACACTCCTGATCTGCGACTCATCCCGCCAAGGGATCCCCGGACAAAACCAAACCTTAACCAACACAACGAGTACCGGTCAGTCTGGGATACGACACCCCGATGTGACAAACGCCCGCCGAACCACTGTCCCTGGCCCGCCGTACCGTGGGCGCATGGCAGTCATCGGGGCGCACGTGAAATCGGATGATCCGCTGCAGTGGGCGAAGGACACCGGCGCCGAGGCGGTGCAGTTCTTCCTCACCGATCCGCAGGCCTGGAAGGCCCCGGACGAGCACCCGCAGGCCGACGCGATCCGCAGCAGCGGGCTGACCGTCTACATCCACGCGCCGTACCGCATCAACGTCGCCACGACCAACAACCGCATCCGCATCCCGAGCCGGAAGCTGCTCGCCCAGCACGCCGCCGGGGCAGCCGCGATCGGCGCCAAGGCGATCATCGTCCACGGCGGTCATCTGAACGAAGGCGACGATCCCGCGATCGGCTTCGACAACTGGCGCAAGACCTTCGCGTATGCCGAGAAGGAGGGCGGATTCGCGGTGCCCGTGCTGCTCGAGAACACCGCCGGCGGCACCAACGCAATGGCGCGCCGCTTCGACCGGCTGGCCCGACTCTGGGACGCGGTCGGCGACTACAACCTCGGCTTCTGCCTGGATACCTGCCACGCGCACGCGGGCGGCGAGGACCTGTCCGGCATCGTCGACCGCGTCAAGGCGATCACCGGACGGATCGATCTCGTACACGCGAACAACAGCCGCGACGCGTTCGACTCCGGCGCCGACCGGCACGCCAACTTCGACTCCGGTGAGATCGATCCGGATGTGATCGCGGACGTGTGCCGTGCGGCGGGCTCGGACGTCATCGTGGAGACGCCGGGCGAGGGCCAAGCGGCCGACATCGCCTACTTGCGCAAGTCGACCTGAGGCGTCTCGTCGGCAAGATCCAGCAACTCGTCCTCCGCGCCACCGCGCGCCCAGTAGTCCGGCGCGTTGTCGAACACGCCGCCGCTGGGGTCGTCGACGCCGTCCACCCGTACGACGTCCAGCCACGGGCACCACATCTCGCGAATCACCAGCGCGGCCAGGGCGATCAAGAGTCCGTCCCGGGCCAGCAGCAGGATCATCAGCCACCCGTAGCTGATGCCGTGATCGGGCACGTCGTAGCCGAGCAGGAGTGTCAGCGTCGCGATCCAGACCAGCACCTCGACGAACTGCCAGATCAGCGTAAGCCGCCATCGTGGCCGGGCAAGCGCGATCAGCGGCACGAGCCACAGCGAGTACTGCGGGCTCCACACCTTGGTGGTGAGCAAGAAGGCGAGCACCGACAGGAAGGCGAGTTGGGCGAGGCGGGGACGCACCGGCGCGGCCAGACCCAACGCGGTAACCCCGGCGAGCGCGGCGACGAGTACGAGCGCGACCGCGATGCCCGGTGGCACCCAGAAGGGTGCATCGTTCGACTTGACCGAACCGCTCGTCAGCGTCTTGAACATCGCCCACAGCGTTGAGCGTTCGGTCGGCCGGTCGATGCTGAACTTGTAGAACTCCCACCACCCACGGTGGTACGCGATGGCGATGGGCACATTGACCGCACACCATGCGAAGGCGGTTGCTGCTCCTGCCCACAGGGCGTCGGCGAACTTGCGGGTGCGGATGGCGAGGATCCCGATAGCCACGAGCAGGAAGATCGGATACAGCTTCGCCGCCGTACCCAGGCCGATCAGTGCTCCGGCGAGCACCGGGCGTCTTCGCGCCCAAGCCCACATCGCGCAGGCGGTGAACGCCATTGCGAACAGATCCCAGTTCGAGAACGCGTGGAAGACCAGCAGTGGTGAAAGCGCGAAGATCGCCGCGTCGTAGGGTCGGCGGCCGGCAGTCTGGGCCGTCGCGGCAGTGACGACCAGCCCGGACAGCGCCAGCAGCAACGCGGTGAGCACGCCGAAGATCACCAGCTCGGACCAGCTCGACACGACCGCGTGCACGCCACGCGTCAGGTCGGCGGTCAGCCACATGAAGGCGCCGGTGAGCACCGGGTACTCCACGGCGGTGTCGCGGTAGGGCACGGCGCCGACGTCCAGCCGCTCGTCACTCCACAGCGGGACGACATCGGAGTAGCAGAAGTGCGTGTACTGCTTGTGGCCCGCCCAGGCGCCGGTCGCGCACGGCGACTTCTGCGCGTACCCGAGGATGAGCGTCACCATCGTCAGCACAAGTAGCCAGCGCACCGGCGACCACCAGGTGCCACGCGCGGTCCCCGCGTGCCGACCCCACGCCCCGCCGAGAATCTGCGCGGCCCGCCACGCAGTCGGGTCGAGGCGGCTCGGCAGTCGAGTCCCCGTCATGTCGGTGGTTTCTCCGCTGCCGAGCTCGACGGCGTCGCCGCGGGCACCGGGGCCCGCGGAGGTGGGGTTCGCCGTCGTGGTCATCCGGGAAATCAAAGCACGCGGGACGGACGGAAACGTGCAGCGCGGGTCAGGGGCCGCAGAGGGCGCCCGTGCACGTCGACGTGCTTCCTGACGGGGTGGGCGACTTGGACGGTGTCGACGTCGTCCGCGTCGGCGTGGGGGTCGGCGTCGTCGGCGTCGGCGAGCCGAAGCCGGAGGTCACCGAGAACGTCGGTGACGGCGTCTTCGACTTCGTTGGTGTGGGCGTCGGCGTCGGCGTGAACGACGGCGTCGGCTTCGGGACGTTGCCGTTCGCATCGATCAGCTGCCGGCTGGCCATGCGTAGGTTCGGCATGCCGGCCAGATACGTGTCCATGAACAGCTTCCACGCCTGGCCCGGCAGGTTGGCGCCGTACAGCGGCTGGCCCGCGGAGTTGAAGATCGGACGGTTGTAGCCCGTCCCGACCCAGACTGCGGCGCTCACCTGCGGCGTGTAGCCCACCATCCATGCGTCGCTGTTGTTCGGCGACGTCGGCGACAGACCCTCGGTACCTGTCTTTGCCGCCGACTGGCGGCCGCCGGCGAGCGGGTCCTGCGACCAGGCTGCGACGGGCTCCAGCGTGAGCGTCACGTCATTGGCGACCTTCGGGTCGATCGCCTGCTTCGACTGCGCCCTGTGCCGGTACACCACCTGGCTGTCGGAGGCGGTGGCCTGCTGCACGATGTAGGGCTGGTTCGCCACGCCGCGGTTGGCGAGTGTCGCAAAGCCGGTGGCCTGGTCGAGCGGGGTCACCGCGTAGTCGCCGATGCCGATGCCGAAGGTGGTCTGCCCGTTCTTGTCGACGAGGGTCTTCTGCCCGTACGAGTTCTGCGTGGCGATGCCCATCGCGTGTGCCGTTGCCGCGACGTCGTTCGGGCCGACGTCGAGGGCCAGCTGGTCGAAAGTGGTGTTCAGCGAGTACTTCATCGCCAGGGCGAGCTTGATCGACGAACTGCTCACCGATTGGTCGCCCGGGTCGTTGCAGATCTTCGTACCGTCGATGTTTCGGCAGTAGCTGCCGTCGACGTAGCTGTCGATCGCGACGTGCGGCTGGTCGTTGTTCGTGTGCTTGAGCGTCTGAGTAAGGGCGGTGGCGAGCGTGTACGGCTTGAACGACGACCCCGGCGGACGCCCGCCGCGCCCGGCGTAGTCGTTGTAGTCCACCTTGCCGTCGTAGCCGTTCACGCCGGGCCCCGAGCCGCCGTAGTAGGCGATCACCGCGCCGTTGTTCGGGTCCACCGCGACGAGCGCGTTCTTGAGGTTGCGCTGCTGCTTGGTCAGGTTCGAGAAGGTCTGGTGGATCGCAGACACGGCCGCCTGCTGTGCCCTGGGCTTGATCGTGGTGCGGATGGTCAGGCCGCGCGCGTAGACCTCCTTCTCCGTGATGCCGTGCGCCTGCAGATCGGCGAGGACCGCGTTGACCAGCAGGTACTTCCAGCCGTCGCTGCCCAGACCGGTGCTGCGCGGAGGCTTCGTCTTCGGGAACTTCATGGCCGCCTCCTGAGCTGCGCTCAGGTGACCCGTCTTCACCATGCCGTCGAGGACGTAGTACCAACGCTGCTTGGACTGCGCGGGGTTGATCGCCGGGTCGTAGTACGAGGGCGCGCGCAGCACGGCGGCGAGCAGCGCCCCTTGCGCGGTGGTCAGCTGCCCGACCTTCTCGCCGAAGTAGGCCTGCGCCGCCGCCTCGATGCCGTAGGTGTTGCGGCCGAAGTAAACGGTGTTGAGGTAATACTCGAGGATCTGGTCCTTGCTGTACTCGCGGGACAGCTTCACCGCGATCATCAGCTCCTTGAGCTTGCGGGTCAGCGTCTGCGAGTTGCTGAGGTAAGCGTTCTTCACGTACTGCTGGGTGATGCCCGAACCGCCTTGCGTGCTGCCGCCGGTGAGGTCGGACAGTGCAGCCCGGATCGTCCCGCGGATCGACACGCCCGGTTCGGTGTAGAAGTTGCGGTCCTCCGCGGCCAGCACCGCGTAGCGCACCGCCTTCGGCACGTCATTGAGCTGGACGATCGTCCGGTCGACCGAGCCGATGCGCGCCAGCGTCGAGCCGTCCGCGTACTGGATGGTGGCCACCTGGGGCAGCGGCAGGGAGTCAGGCCGCGGCACGTTCGTGAACTCGTAGTACATGACGATCACGGCGACCATCAGCGCGGCGATGAAGCCGAGTAGCCAGGTGCCGAGGATCAGCCCTCGGCGGGCGACGCGCCGCCCGCGCGACATCGCCGCGAGCCTGGCCTTCTTCGCGCGCCGGCGCCGCTTGTACCGCTGGACCAGCCGCTGGGCGAGGTTGCCTTCAAGGGGCGGGGAGGGTGGTCGACCCTTGTCCCGCCCCAGTTGGAGCCGCTCGCCGTCCGTCACGCCCGGGACGTTACCCAGCGGAGCTGACTCCTCCCCACTTGATCTCAGGTCGACGCCGGGGCGGGATCGGGTGCGGGCTCGTCGGACTTTGCGGCTGGAGCCGCGCCCAGGGACTGGTGCAGGATCTGCGCAACGTCCAGCACCTTGACGCCTTCGCGTGCCGCGCCCTCGGCGACCTTCTGGGTCACCGCGTCCGAGAGCATCACCATGCAGAACGGGCAGGCGGTCGAGATGAGGTCGGGGTCGAGGCCGAGCGCCTCCTCAGTGCGCTCGACGTTGATGCGCTTGCCGATCTTCTCTTCCATCCAGAACCGCGCACCGCCCGCGCCGCAGCAGAAGCCGCGATCCTTGCACCGGTGCATCTCCTGCGACTTCAGCGCCGGGATGGCGCCGAGCACCTCGCGCGGCGGCGTGTACACCTTGTTGTGCCGGCCCAGGTAGCACGGGTCGTGATAGGTGACGTTCTTGTCTACCGGCTCCACCGGGACCAGTCGGCCGTCCTCGACGAGTCGTCCCAGCAACTGCGTGTGGTGGACGACCTCATAATGCCCGCCCAACTGCGGGTACTCGTTCGCGATCGTGTTGAAGCAGTGCGGGCAGGTCGCGACGATCTTGAGCGGTTCGGCGCGGGTGATCGAGTTGAGCGTCTCGACGTTCTGCATGCCCTGCATCTGGAAGAGGAACTCGTTGCCGAGACGGCGAGCCGGGTCGCCGGTACACGTCTCGGCAGAGCCTAGGACGGCGAACTCGACGCCCGCGGTGTGCAGCAGTTCGCAGAAGGCGACGGTCACCTTGCGCGAGCGGTCCTCGAGCGCGCCGGCGCAGCCGACCCAGAAGAGGTACTCGATGTCCGCGTCGAGCTTCGTGCCGGGGGCGGCGCGACGCACCTCGAACGACAGCTCGGACATCCACTCGTCGCGGCCCTTGTCGGACATGCCCCACGGGTTGCCCTTGTTCTCGATGTTGCGCAGCATGACGCCGGCCTCGGACGGGAACGCGGATTCGATCAGCACCTGGTAACGGCGCATGTCGACGATGTGGTCGATGTGTTCGATGTCGACCGGGCACTGCTCCACGCAGGCGCCGCAGGTCGTGCACGACCAGAGCACGTCCGGATCGATGACGCCGCCCTGTTCGGCGGTGCCTACAAGTGGACGCACCGCTTGGGCGGGGGTCGGGCCCTCGATCCGCGGGTAGCCTGCCTCCGGCACGTGGTGGCCGTGCTCGCCGCCCTCGAAGGACGGCACCGACGCGTTGTCGGGGACCTCCTTGCCGCCGATGAGGTACGGCGCCTTGGCGAACAGGTGATCGCGCAGGTCCATGATCACGAGCTTGGGCGAGAGCGGCTTGTCGGTGTTCCACGCCGGACACTGCGACTGGCAGCGGCCGCACTCGGTGCAGGTCGCGAAGTCGAGATAGCCCTTCCAGGTGAAGTCCTCGATCTTGCCCTTGCCGAAGACGGTGTCCTCGGAGAGGTTCTCGACGTCGGAGAAGTCGATCGGCTTGCCGGCGTCGTCGGTCACGGGCAGCAGCGGGCCGAGGCCGTCCGGCTCGCGCTTGGTGAGCACGTTGAGCGGCGCCGTCGCGATGTGCAGGTGCTTGGAGTACGTGACGATGATCGTGAAGCCGAAGATCACCGCCATCTGGGCCAGCAGGAAGAACGTCTCGACGCCCTGGTTGTAGGCGCCGGTTCCGAGCGCCTTGGCGACCAGGTACGAAGCGAACGCCCACTTGGAGTGGCCGAACGGGAAGTGCCCGGTGTTGTACTGCGCGCCGCGGTAGAGCAGCAGCGTGATGACGACGAGCGAGATCATCCCCAGGATCACCCACGCCGGCCCGGTGTGTGAGCCGTAGAACCGGCTGGCGCGCGACTTGCGCTCAGGTGCGTTCACCAGGCGGTTGATCGCGAACCAGATGATCGCCAGCAGCACGGCCACGGCGAAGAAGTCCTCGAGGAAGCCGAGCCACTGGGCGTGGCCGAAGATCGGGAACGCGAAGTCCTGGCTGAGCACCAGCGCGCCGAACGCCTCGACGATCGTGATGCCGAGGATCACGAAGCCCCAGAAGGTGAAGAAGTGTGCAAGCCCGGGGCCGGACCACTTGAGCAGCTTGCGCTGCCCGAACACCTCGGCCACCTGGTCTTCCAGGCGCTTGCGGATGTTGTCGGTACGGCCCTCGGCCTTCTTGCCGGACCGGATCAGGCGCACCAGCCACGCGATGCGGCGGCCGGCGACCGCGACGGTGACGAACAGCATCGCCAGGGCCAGGCCGAGCCGGAGCGGGCCGCTGAAGGTCCAGTTCCAGTCGATGACCACCCCGTACGCGACGGTGTGCTGCAACATGTGCTCCCTCGGTCGGACCACCAGTCAGAACCGCCTGAGACTACCCGTTGTTACCCGTCGGTAACCGGCCGCAGACGCGAGATGTGGCAGGCTCCACGCTCCTCCGCCACCCCTCGGTTTGCACCCGCCCGCGTCGCTATCGCGCCGCGATAGCCCCCGGGACGGGTGCAAACCGGGCATCGACAGCGGCAGGTGAGGCCCGCTAGAAATCACACGTGGCTAAGAAGGCGGAGAAGACGGAGGGGTCTCGGGTCCCCTCGGCGGTCGGCGCGATCCCGTTCGTGGGCGATCTGGCCCGATCGGCCGAGCAGCAAGCGCGGTGGATGCAGGAGATCCTCGACCAGAACACCCGGCTGGTGGCGCAGTTCCCCGCCACGATGAAGTCGTTCAACGACACCCTCGAGCGGTTCAACCAGGCAGTCGGACGCCTCGACCGCGCGGCCACCCGGGTAGAGACCGCCAGCAAGAACCTCACCGGGCCGCTTGAGCGGCTGGCGGCCGCGCTGGACCCGAAGGCGGTACGCGACCTGCCGGAGCTGCTCGACGTACTGCGCCGGGAAGCCGGGCCGGCGCTGCGAGCCGCCGCCGACACCCAGCGCCAAGTCGCGCTGCTGCAGTCGACCGTCGACCGCGTCGTCGCGATGCTCGGCGAGTTGCCCGGCGCGGGCGTGCTGCGCCGGTTGTCGACCGGACGTGCCGAGGGCGGCGTAGCTGCGGCTCAGCCCAATCCTGTGCGTGAGCAGTAGCCCTTATAACCGCCGCAAAATAACGGCCAGGTGTCGATTGCGACAGTTCGCGACAAGGCAGTCGCCATTGTCGGTGGTGTGTGGTTGCGTTGCGCTGAATGGCAAGTGGTTGCCAAGAGGCGAAAGCCCAGAGGGGAAACCCGGAAGGGATGCGCATGCTCGACACCGGCGTCACCGCCTCGACGCGCACCGTTGAACGGGCGCTCGGGCTGCTGGGCGAGGTGTGCGCGAGTCCGCCCGTCTCGTTGAGCGAATGCGCGCGCCGAGCCGGGCTGCCGACGAGCACTGCGCTGCGACTGCTGCGCACGCTGGAGGCCGGTGGCTGGGTGGCCCGCGACGCGCGTGGCGCGTTCCGTCCCGGCATGCGGATCATCCAGATCGGCGCCACTGCGTTGGGCAGGCAGTCGCTCGTCGAGCTGGCCCAGCCAAGCCTGGCTCGCATCGTCGAACAGACGGGTGAGTCGACCTACCTGGTCGTGCGCGGCGCCGGTGACACCGCGGTCTACCTCGCGATGGCGGAGGGGACGCATCCGATCCGGCACACCAGTTGGGTCGGCCGCGCCATCGAACTTGCCGATCTGGCCGTTGGCGCCGCGTTGAGCGACGCGGTGCCCGAGGCAGGCTATGTCGCGCAGCGCGACCGCCGCGAGCCGGACATCACAGCGATCGCGGCGCCGGTACGCAGGGTCGGCGGCATCGCCGCGGCGATCAACCTGCTCGGCCCGACGTACCGCATCGACGAGGCGACCGCCCATCGGTACGGGCGGATCGTCCTGGCCGAAGCGGCGCACATCAGCGGGCTGCTGGGCGCGCTGGGCCCCGTCGTCATCGCGAAGGAGGCTCGGTGATCAGGTTCGAGTCGGTAACCAAGCAATATCCAGACGGCACCGTCGCGGTCAGCGACCTCGAGTTCGAGGCCGCCTCGGGAGAGATCACCGTCCTGGTCGGCCCGTCCGGCTGCGGCAAGACCACGTCGCTGCGCATGATCAACCGCTTGATCGAGCCGACGTCCGGGCGCATCTGGCTCGATGACGAGGACACCGCGAAGATCAAGCCGGCACAGCTGCGCCGGGGGATCGGTTACGTCATCCAGCGCGCCGGGCTGTTCCCGCATCGCACGGTGCTCGACAACATCGCGACCGTTCCGCTGCTCACCGGGCAGAACAAGAAGCACGCTCGCGCGCGCGCCATGGAGTTACTTGAGAGGGTCGGGCTCGATCCGGCCTTCGCCAAGCGCTACCCGGCGCAGCTGTCCGGCGGCCAGCAGCAGCGCGTCGGCGTCGCCAGGGCGCTCGCGGCTGATCCGCCGGTCATGTTGCTGGACGAGCCGTTCAGTGCAGTCGACCCGGTGGTGCGCGAGCAGTTGCAGAACGAGTTCCTCCGGCTGCAAGCCGAACTGCACAAGACGATCGTCTTCGTCACGCACGACATCGACGAGGCGATCAAGCTCGGGGACAAGGTCGCCGTGCTGCGGGTCGGCGGCCGGCTCGCTCAGTTCGCGACGCCTGCCGAACTGTTGTCGCGCCCGGTCGACTCGTTCGTCGCCGGCTTCGTGGGCCGTGACCGCGGCTACCGGGCGCTCGGCTTTGCCGAGGCAGGTGCGCTACCGCTATCCGGCGAATCGCCCGCGCGCCTCGGCGAGAAGGTGCGCGCCGCGCGTGAACGGGCGCGCGACGACTGGGCGCTCGTCGTCGACGCTGAGCAGCGGCCGCAGGGCTGGCTGGCCGTTGGCGGGCTGCCGGACGATGCCCTGGACGGCGAGATCACCGCCGATCTGCTGAACCTCGGCGGCACGCTGGCCCGTGAGTCGGGCACGCTGCGCGAGGCGCTCGACGCGGCGCTGTCCTCGCCGAGTGGACGCGGCGTCATCGTCCACGACGACGGGACGTTCGCCGGCACGGTCAGCGCCTCGCAGGTGCTCGCCCGCATCGAAGAACGGGCCGCAGGAGTGCGGCGTGAGGCGGTCGACGCGGCGGCCGCCGAGCGCGGACGTGCTCCCGCCGGCACCTGGGCAGGTGACGAGCCATGACCGCGTTGACATCGGCCGGCACCGTGCTGGCATCGAGCAGTTCGTCGCCGCTCGCGTTCTGGAGCTACTTCCGCGATCACCTGCACGAGGATCTGACCTTTCTCTGGGATCACGTCTACCTGTCCCTGTTGCCGGTGGTGATCGGGTTGCTGATCTCGCTGCCGCTCGGTTACGTCGCGCACCGGTTCCGCTGGACCTACCCACCGATCATCTCGATCACCGGGCTGCTGTACACGATCCCGTCCATCGCCCTGTTCGTGATCGTCCCGCCGCTGTTCGGCCTGAAGGCACTTGATCCGAAGCAGGTCCCGATCGCCCTGACGATCTACTCCGTCGCGCTGCTCACCCGCGTCGTCGCGGACGGGCTCTCGTCGGTGCCGGAGGAGACGCGACTCGCGGCGACGGCGATGGGCTACGGGCAGCTACGCAGGCTGGTCGGCGTGGAGTTGCCGATCGCGGCGCCGGTGATTGCCGCCGGCCTGCGGGTCGCCACCGTTTCCAACGTCAGTCTGGTGGCCATTGCTGGGACGATCGGTCTCGACAACCTGGGGCGGTTGTTCGACATCGGCATCCAGCTGTCGACGCCCACCCCGTACTACCCGCCGATCGTGCTCGGCATCATCTTGTGCGTCCTGCTCGCGCTGACGTTCGACGGACTGATCGTGTTCGGCAATCGGGTGCTCACACCATGGCGGCGGGCGGTGGCTCGCTGATGTCCTCGGTCTTCACCTGGTTGAACGATCCGTCGCACTGGCGCGACGACCCTTCGCGGTCGTTCATCGGCATCCCCACCGAGATCATGACGCACCTGCGCTTCTCCGCCATTGCCATCGGCATCGCCGTCGCCATCGCATTGCCGATCGGGCTGGTGATCGGGCACAGCGGGCGCGCCACGTGGGTGGTCTCGGTGGTGAATGCGGTGCGCTCGATTCCTGGCGTGGGCCTGCTCGTGCTGTTGGCGGTGATCATCTCGCCGCATTTTCACGGCCGTACGGATCTCGGCTATCTCGTCCCCACCGAGATCGTGCTCGTGCTCATCGCGCTGCCGCCGATCCTCGCGAACACCTACGCGGGAGTCGACGCGGTCGATCCCGAGGTGTGCGATGCGGCGCGCGGCATGGGCATGACGAGCAGGCAGGTGCTACTTCGCGTCGAGTTCCCGAACAGCCTGCCGTTGATCTTCTCCGGCGTCCGCAGCGCGATCCTGCAGGTGATAGCGACCGCGACCATCGCGTCGTACTTCCCGCTCAACGGCCTGGGGCGCTACATCTACGACGGTTTCCATCAGCAGGACTACGCGCAGTTGGTCAGTGGCGGAGTTCTCGTCGCACTGCTGGCCGTCCTCGTCGACCTCGCGATGGCGAGCATTCAGCGACTGGCCGTGTCGCCCGGCGTCTCCGGCCGCTTCTCCAAGAGGAGATCGGCCCCTGCTGACGCCGCCACCGGATCCGTCCGCATCAAGGGGGA
This sequence comes from Jatrophihabitans sp., assembly GCA_035261645.1. Lineage (GTDB taxonomy): Bacteria > Actinomycetota > Actinomycetes > Mycobacteriales > Jatrophihabitantaceae > Jatrophihabitans. The sequence continues at coordinate 13,678 of DATFTS010000339.1, forward strand.
GGTCGCGACTGGATGAGTGCGGCGGGCAGTTCACCCGTCCAATAGAGCCGTAAACGAAGACGACAAGTGCACTTATAGGAGAACCATGACTCGCAAAGTCATTGCCCTGACTGCGGCGGCCGCAGCGGCCAGCCTCTTGCTCAGCGCTTGCGGCAAGTCGAGCAGTGGCGGCAGCGGTGGCAGTGGTGCCACCAGTGGCAGCAGCTCCGGTGCGGCCAACGCCGGCACGATCGCGTCCAAGCTCATCATCGGCGGCCCACCTGAGTTCAGAACGCGCGCGGACGGACTGTCCGGCTTGCAGAAGAACTACGGCATCACGTTCCAGTCCTTCAAACCGCTGGACACCGCCGGCCCGGTGACCGTCACCTCGCTGAAGAACGGGCAGGTCGACGTGGCCGACCTCTTCTCCACCGACCCGGCGATCAAGGCGAACAGCTTCGTGGTCCTGACCGACCCGCGGAGCAACTTCGCCGCGCAGAACGTGCTCCCACTGATCGCCAAGTCGAAGGCGACGTCGGGCGTCACGCAGGTGCTCAACTTCCTTTCGTCCAAGCTGACGACCACGGATCTGATCAACCTGCGCACGAAGGTCGAGGTCGACAAGCAGGACATCCCGGCGGCGGCGACCTCGTGGCTCGCCCAGTTCGCGAGCCAGAAGCCGCCCGCGACGCTCAACAAGGGCGTCACGATCACGATCGGTTCGGCGAACTTCCCGGAGAACCAGGTCATCGCTCAGATCTACGCGACTGCCCTCCAGGCGACCGGTGCGACCGTGCACACGAAGTTCAACATCGGCAGCCGGGAGAAGTACATGCCCGCGCTGCAGGACGGTGAGGTCGACCTGATCCCCGAGTACAGCGGGGTGCTGTTGCAGTTCTTCGATAAGAACGCCACCGCAACCTCGTCCGACGCCGTGTTCGCGGCGCTGCCGAAGGCGCTGCCGGCCAAGCTCGAGGTGCTCAACCAGTCGCAGGCCGAGGACGTGGACTCGATCGTTGTCACGAAGGACACCGCGAACAAGTACCACCTGACGTCGATCGCCGATCTGGCGAACAAGGCGGCGTGACGCTCGCTGACCTGGGATCTGACCTGAAGGCCTGATCAGCCAAGCCGGACCCCCGGCGCTCGCCCACAGCGCAGCGCCGGGGGTCCGTCGCGTCCTGGGCTCACCCCGGCAGCTGCCGTGCGCACCAGCCGATCCCCGCTGCCTTCCTCCGGTACGTACGCTGCTCGGCGCGCTTAACGTCCCGCAGGCAGGCAAAGCTGGC
>DATFTS010000340.1:0-2877 GCA_035261645.1 Jatrophihabitans sp.
TGTCAGAGCCGCGGCAGAAGGCCGTTCCGCGTCTCGCGGCCGGCCGCGCACGCGCGCTCGGGCTGCCCACTCGCGGCACCACCAACCCCAACCGGTTGCGGCGCATGGACAACTGGATCTGCGCCCGGCTGGGCAGTGTCCTACGCAACGCCGCCGAACCGCTCGTGATCGACCTGGGTTACGGAGCGACGCCGGTGACGGCTGTCGAACTGGCGGCCCGGCTGCAGCGCGTCCGGGCCGACGTGCGCGTGCTCGGCCTCGAGATCGACCCCGAGCGCGTGGCCGCGGCCCAACCGGCGGCCGACCCGCCGCGATTGACCTTCGCCCGCGGCGGGTTCGAGCTCGCCGGGTCGCGTCCGGTGCTCGTTCGCGCAGCCAACGTCCTTCGCCAGTACGACGAAGCGGCCGCGGCCGACGCGTGGCGGACCTTGTGCGAGCGGCTGGCGCCCGACGGCGTGATCGTCGAAGGCACCTGCGACGAGATCGGACGGATCGGCTGCTGGGTTCTGCTCGACGCGACCGGCCCGGTGTCGCTGACCCTCGCCTGCCGGGTGCAGTCGATCGAGCGGCCCGGTGAACTCGCCGAGCGGCTGCCCAAGGCGCTGATCCACCACAACGTGCCGGGCCAGCCGATATACGAGTTCCTGCACGCCTTCGACACCGCATGGACGAGCGCCGCTGCGCTGTCGGCCTTCGGTGCCCGGCAGCGCTGGATCGCAGCAGTGTCCCGGCTGCTCGATGCCGGGTGGCCGGTGGACCCGACGCGCGCCCGGCACGGCGAGGTGACGGTGCGGTGGGACGCGGTTGTTCCCACCTGAACTGTCAGGCCGCCAGTCGCTCAGCCCGCCAGGCGCTCGCGCACCGAGCCGAGCCCGAGCGACGCCGCCTCGGACAGGTAGGTGTGCATGTGCAACTCCGGACCGGGAACCATCCGCGTGCGGCCGACCTCGACCATGAGTCGCTGCGCGGCATGGGTCGCGGTTGCCGGGTAGGCGATCAACTCGTGATAACCCGCCACCTGCGCGACTCCGGCCAGGTGCGTCATCAGTTCGGTGCCGATGCCGAGTCGCTGCCAGCCGTCTTCGACAAGTAATCCCACCTCGACGCACATCTCGTTGTGTGAGCCGTCCGGTTCGAGGTTGCCGAGCGCGATGATGTCGCCCGCCGCCGTGGCGGCGACAATCGTGTACGGACGTCGCAGCAGGCGGTCGAGCGCGGCGACGGCCGGGGCCCGACCGCCGCTGCGGTAGCGGTCGAGCAACGACCGGGCGCTGCAGCGGGCATGCATCCGCGCCACGGCAGCAAGATCATGTACCGAGCTGAGCCGGACGACCAACGGATGGCGGCCGACGCGCAGCGTCCAGGGCTGGCGGATCAACTCAGCCAGGCGCTCATCCTCAGCGGGCCGTAGCGCGCCGGAGTTGCCGGTGGGTAGGGACTGCGTACAGGTTCGCATGGGTCGACGTTCGCACCGCAGCATTTCCGCCGAATGACGAGCACTCGACGTCCGTGCAACGAGTCCGGGCCAGCGCGACCTACCCGGGCTTGAACGCGGCGATGCCGGCGGTCCAGTACATGGCTGTCGAGAAGCTGCCGGAGATTCCGATCGGGTTCGCAGAGTTGACGACCTGATACGCCGTCCTGACGGTGACTGCGGTGCCGGTCGTGGTGGCCTGCGGCTGAGCGGTGTAGCCGGGCGTCGTGACGGTGAGCGCCTGCGCGTTGCCGTGTCCGGCGAGGAAGCCGACGACCAACTCCGACGAGGCGGGTGTCACGGTTCCGGAACTGGGTGTCGTTCCGGTGTTCGAGGCGCCCGTCGAGACGTCGAGCGGGTTGGCCGCTGCGATGCCGGCGAACTCGAGCGCGTCGAACGCCATCGACGCGGCCGTGGCGACGTGGATGGTGACGGTTGTCGCCGCGGCAGCGTTGGCGGCATACCAGAGTTCACCGTCGGAGAAGTGGCCGGAGGCGAAGTAGGCGCCGACGCGAGTCCACGCGTTACCGGCGGAGTCGGTGATCGAGGTGATGTGGTTGGTTGCGCCGGTGTAGACGCTCGCTGCGACCACCAGCAAGTGTCCGGACGTGGTCGGGGCGTTGAACGTGGCCGTGATCGCGGTGGCAGTTGCGCTCGCGGTGCCGGCTGCCGACTGGACGAGGGCCGGCGCCCCGCTGTTCACGACCGTCAGCGTGATGGACGTCGTGCGGGTCGCTACCGGACCCGTTCCGGTCACGGTGATCGGGTAGCTGCCGGTCGGCGTGGTGTTGGAGGTGCTGATCGTGACGGTGGAGCTACCCCCTGCGCTGGCGATTGTGCTGGGAGCGAAGCTTGCCGATGCGCCGGCGGGTAGGCCGGATGCCGTCAGCGACACGGTTTGGCTATTGCCGCTGGTCAGGGTGGAGCTGACCGTGGCCGGCCCTGCGGTAGCGCCTGGCGTCGCCGTCACCGACGAAGGATTCGCCGAAAGCGTGAAGTCATCGGCCACCGGAGCCGACACGGTCAGTGTCACTGTGACGTTGGCGGTCGACGACGATTCTCCCGTCCCGGTAACCCTGACCTGATAGCTGCCGCTCGGAGTGCTGCTGGCAGTCGTGATCGTCATCGTCGAGCTGCCACCGTCACTCGTCACGGCGGTCGGCGAGAACGCGGCTGTTGCTCCGGACGGCAACCCGCTGGCACTGAAGGTCACCTGTTGGGCGGAGCTGCCGGTCGTCAGAGCTGTGCTGATCGTCGACGGCCCGGACGTACCACCCTGCGTCGCCGTCACCGACGCCGGGTTCGCCGACACCGTGAACGCATTGTCCGTCACGGTCAGTGCGACGGTCGTCGTCTGAGTCGTGGTACCCGTGCCTGTGACGGTGATCTGGTAGGTGCCGGAC
>DATFTS010000341.1:0-1507 GCA_035261645.1 Jatrophihabitans sp.
TTGCTGAACAGGTGCGCGATCTGCTCCGGCGCGAGCGTGTTGTAGATGGAGAACGGAGTGCCCCCCGCGTGCAGTGTGGCGGTGTCGAGCAGATGGAACTCCGGCCGGTTCGTCAGCATCAGCCCGACCGTGTTGCCCGGACGCACCCCGAGCGCGGCCAGGCCATCTGCGAGCTTCTGCACTCGCTCGGCGTACTGCCGCCAGGTGATGCGCACCGAACCGTCAGCGCTGCGCAGCGCGATGCTGTGCGGGTGCCGGCTCGCGGTTTGCTGGAAGGCAGCCGTCAGCGTCGAGGGCAGGGTCATGCGCGAGATCCTGCCGTCGATTCCCCGCGCGGTCGAGTCAGTCGTCGGCGGCCGCGTCGTGCAGCGCCGCCAGCGGCGTCCAGGGGACGAGGCGGGCCGGGAAGACCCGGTGCCGCTCATCAGAGCCCGGCGCGTCCAAATCGTCATCAGACCGCGGACCGCCGACGAACAGCACGTCGTCGAGGCCGGCCAGGCGCAGCACACGTGCGGTGCGTTCGGCGACGCCGGTGAGCACGAGTGTCCCGCGACGTGCGAGCGCGGCGTGGTGGATGCCGGTGATGCCGGTGAGTGCGGCGGCGTCCAGGAACGTCACCCCGGCAACGTCCAGCCGGAGGAAGCGTCGACCGGCCGCGAGGTGCGCCTGCAGCACGGCGAACAGCGTTGGCGCAGTGGCGATGTCGAGATCGCCGAGGACCTTCACCGACGCGCGAACCCGGTCTGCCTCAACTGTCTCGATGGCCACCAAGTCAGCGGAGTCATCGGATTGCGGCGGGTTGAAGGGTGGTTGCCAGGCTGCCGTCACACAAAACTCCTCCGCCGCTTTCACAAAAGCGACTTTTCGACCGGGTCCAAAGAGCGTACGGGACAGTACGGACAGTCCGTGTGAAGTCGCGTGCGCAGGCTGCTGTCAGCCCGATCCGCTCTCAGGCGTCCCGGTCTCAGGTCTCCGGGTCTTAGGCGTCGGGTTTCAGGCGTCCGGGTCTTAGGCGTCCGGGTCTCAGGTCTCCGGGTAGAGATCCTCGTCGAGATCTTCGGTGCGGCGCTGCTCGGCGACGTCGGCCGGGTCCGCCTCGAGCGGCTGCGGCCGCTCCTCGTCCGGAGTCTCGTCGACCTCGACCTCCATCAGGTCGGGCTCGGGCAGCTCAGGCTCGAACTCGTCGGGATCCGGTACGCCTTCGGTCACACCTTCACGTTACGAGAGCAGGTTGGCGCGAGGCAACGGACCAGACCTTCCTGGGCCAGCCTTTCCTGCTGTGGGTACGTTCCGCGGGCCGCGCAGCGGCCACGCGGCAGGAAAGGCGCAGCGCGGAGGCTGCTGGGATGAGGTAGCGCCCGCGCGCACAAGACCCACACTGAGTGGCGCGTTATCGGTTTGGTGGCGCGAAATATCGCGCCACCAAACCGATTTAGCGCCACTTAACCGAAGGGCACGGGTTAACCGAAGGGCACAGGGGCGCAGGGTGGTCAGCCGTAGCTTCTGG
>DATFTS010000342.1:0-4669 GCA_035261645.1 Jatrophihabitans sp.
GCCACGGTGCCGGCCGCCATGCAGAGCGTGGCGGCGCAGTGGACCCAGTGGCAGTCAAAGCAGTATCTGACCGGCGACAATGCCCAGCCCGACTACGCCAACAACGAGCAGATGAACCGCTTCACTTGGTACCAGACGCACAACTGGACGACCCCGTACCCGGGTGACTCCAAGATCCTCACGCCGGACCACGTGCCCGGCGCTTACTACGGGTCGACCGAAACCAACTGACCTGAGCGCACCACCGCGCACCACCAGGGCCCCTGGCCGGCAATCACCCGCCGGCCAGGGGCCCTTCGCTCGAACGATGAGCGCTCCCGTCAGGCGCGGCTGTTGTGGGTGAGAGCGATGCCGGCAAAGGCAACGATCAGCCAGATCGGCCCGACCACTCCGGGGAATCCGGCGATGGCCACGATCATCGCGATGCCGACCGTCGCGAGAACAGGGACGAGCGAGAGCAGGCCGATCCACACACTCGTCGCCTTCTCCCGCAGGCTGAGCCAGGCCACTGCACCGGCAGCCACGCAGACGCCGAGCCACCCGATGAAGGCGCCAAAGTCGTTGAGCATGTAGTAGAACCAGCGGGCCTGGGCGCCGAACTGATCAGCGTTGGCGCCACCAGGAAGATAGAGCGCCATCGCCAGGCGCCAGCCGTATCCGAGGGTGAGCGCGGCGGCTGATGCGGTGAACCCGTCGGCGACCAAGCGGGCAGCGATGCTGCGCGGCCGTGCGGTACTTACGTGGGTTCGCCACGCTGCCGCCAGGATGAGCAGGCACGCGACTGTGAGGTACCCGAGTGCGCCGCCGACGTGGTACATGCCGCCCTTAAGCGTCAACACGATCGACGGGTCGACGTGCTTGCGGCTGGTCGAGACGTTGGTGGCGGTGGTGGCCACGACACCGAGTGCGCCTGCCGCCACCCCCCACCAGGCCCACCGGCCGCCGATGGTCGTCCGCGTCGACATGCCGAGGTTTGTGGGGGTGTGCTGTTGGGTGCCCGTGCTCATGGTGCCTCCAAATCGGTGGGTGGGTTCGGCGGTCAATCTGTCCGTCCCGCGGTCCCGCACCATAGGGACGTCGATCCCGATCTGTCGGGACGGGCTTTGCCGACCCACTCGTTTGCGGTCATGATCGACACGTGACGGTCGAGGCGACGGGGGCGCCGGCCCGCTTTTGGGTCGGCGTGCAGCGGGCGCCGCTGTTCGCCGCCGCCGCGGCCGGGGCGTCCGTGGCCTGCGCGGTCGGGAGCGTCGTGCTGCACCGCAGCGTCGCCGCCCGGGTCGCCGGGCCCGTGGCACTCACGTCGGCCGACGTGGTCCTCGCGATCGCGTTTCCCGTGGTCGGCGCTGTGATTGTCGCCCGTCAGCGTGCGAATTGGGTCGGCTGGTGGTTGTTGGCGACCTGCCTGATGGGACCGTATCTGCTTGCCGGGCAGTACGCCGCGCTCTCGACGGCCGATCCGAAGTGGGGCGGGGCGGCGGCAGCTTGGCTGGCGGTCTGGGGCTATCAGCCCTACTTCGTGTTGTGGGCGCTCGTGCCCATGCACTTCCCGGACGGGCAGCTGCCCTCGGATCGGTGGCGGCCGGTGCGGGCGTGCGTGTTGGGAGTCATCGCGCTGTCGACCGTCGCTCGCATGCTGGCCCCAATCGACGCGGATGTCGCGAAGCCGGTGCACAACCCACTCGGGATCGGTTCGGCGGGATGGCTGAACGTGGTAACGCTGGGCAGTGCGATCGTTATCGTTGCTGGCGGCGGCGTCGCCGGCGTAGTCGCCGTCGTCACGCGTCTTCGCGCAACTGTCGGCGTCGAGCGCCGCCGGCTGCAGTGGCTGGCGTTCGGTGTTGCGTGGCTACTCGTCAGCAACGTTGTCGGCGTGCTGCTCAATGGCCATGGAGAAAGCAGCGACGCCGCGTTCGCGGCCGGAATGATCGGGCTGATCGCGTGCATCGCGGTGGGCGCCATCCGGCATCAGCTGTTCGACATCGGCACGGCGTTGAGCCGCACGATCGTGTACACCACATTGACCGGCCTGCTCGTGCTCGCCTGCGCGGCGATCATCGCCGCAGCAGGAAACCTGGAACCGAGCCGGCGGCTGGCGCTCGTCGTCGTCGCGATCGTGGCGCTGGTCGCGGCCGGTGCCCGCGACCAGCTTCAGCGGCTCGTCGACCGGGCCATGTTCGGGCAGCGGCAAGATCCGTACGCGGTGCTGTCCGCGCTCCAGCGGCGGATCGACCTATCGACCGGCCCGCTCGACGCGTTGTCCCAGCTCACTTCCGGACTGCGAGACACGCTCGTGCTCCCCTACGCCGCCGTCTATTCGGTGGATGCCAGGATCGCACCGATCACCGTCGGCCCACCCCAGACCGCCGTCGAGCGGGTCGATGCGGTCGAAGGCGGCCAACTCGTCGGCTGGCTCGTCGTGGGCCGGCGTACCGCCGCGGCAAGATTCAATCGACGAGAGCATCGCGCGCTCGCCGGCGCCGCTGCACGGGCCGCTGAGCTGCTCCGCCGCGCCGAGCTCACCCATGACCTGCAAGTACACCGTCAACGTCTCGTGCTCGCGCGCGAGGAGGAGCGGCGTCGGTTGCGTCGGGATCTGCACGACGGCATCGGTCCTGAACTCGCGGCAGTGGCGATGCAGCTGGACCGGCTCGTGACTGACCTTCACAGCGACGCCGCCCTCGCCGGTCGTGCTGCCCGCGCGCGCGATCATCTGCGGGGCACCGTCGCATCGGTGCGCCACATCGTCGACGGACTACGGCCCTCCGCGCTCGACGACATGGGGCTGCACGAAGCGGTCGGGCGGCTGGTCGCCGACTACGCGCCGGTCGCGCGGCTGGAAGCAGGCGCACTACCCGCGCTGCCGGCCGCCGTTGAGGCCGCTGCGTACTACATCGCGGGCGAGGGGCTCACCAACGCGATGCGCCACTCGCACTGCGGCGCATGTGTCGTCCGCATTGACGTCGAGGGCGAGTGGCTCTCGGTGACCGTCGCCGACGATGGTGGCGGACTCCCACCCAACCGCGTGCCCGGCGTTGGGTTGAACAGCATCCGCGACCGGGCGAGCGAGGTCGGCGGTCGGCTCGAGATCACCTCCGCCGCGGGCACGACCGTGCGCGCCCTGCTACCCCTGGATCTTCGGACATGACGCCGCTGCGTGTCGTCATCGCCGACGACCACCCGTTGTTCCGGGACGGGCTGGAGTCGCTGCTGAGCGACCTCGGCGCAGAGGTCATCGCCGCGGTGGGCGACGGACAATCGGCCGTGGCCGCGGTGCGCCAGCGCGGCGCCGATGTTGTCCTGATGGATCTGCACATGCCGGGCATCAGCGGAATCACCGCCGCAGAACAGCTCACCCGCGAGTTCCCCTCCGTGGCAGTCCTCGTGCTCACCATGAGCGAGCAGCCGTCCTCCATCCACGCGGCGCTGCGCGCCGGCGCCCGTGGGTATCTGCTCAAGGAGGCGAGCCGGGACGAGATCGCCGCTGCGCTCGACGCCGTCAGCAAGGGACAGATGGTCGTCGGGACGCGCGCGGCTCAGGCCGTCCGGCACCTCTTCAACGCCCAGCCGTCGGCAGCGTTTCCGCAGTTGCGCGAACGCGAGATGGACATCCTGCAATTGCTCGCCACCGGCGCCGACAACAGGGCGATCGCCCGTCAGCTCTTTCTCGCGGAGAAGACGGTGCGCAACCGGGTGTCGGACATCCTGGCGAAGCTCGGCGTCGCAACGCGAGCCGAGGCCATCGCTCGCGCCCGCGACGAAGGACTCGGTCAACACTCCTGACACCGATTCGGAACCTTCAGTCAGTCGAGACAGAACTCGTTGCCCTCGATGTCCTGCATGACGAGGCACGACTCGTTTTCATCATCGGCAGGCAGCAGTTGCACGCGTACCGCGCCGAGCGCGACCAGTCGTGCGCATTCGGCCTCAAGTGCGGCCACGCGCTGTTCACCGACGAGCCCGGTGCCGACCCGCACGTCAAGATGCAGCCGATTCTTGACGACCTTGCCTTCGGGAACGCGCTGGAAGAACAGCCGCGGGCCCACACCTGAGGGATCAATGCATGCGAACGCTGAACCCTGACGCTCAGGCGGCAGCGCGCGATCGAAATCGTCCCAACTTCCAAACCCCTCTGGTGGCGGCGGTACGACGTACCCCAACACCTCGCACCAGAAGCGAGCGACGCGCTCAGGTTCTGCGCAGTCGAACGTGACCTGGACCTGCTTGACCGACGCCATCGGACCACCATAGAAGCGGTCAGCGGATGAACAGACCTTGCCCTGGCACCAACCCGTGCCGTGGGTCGAACCGCTCCTTGGCCGAACGGACGGACGGCCAAAGATCGCCGAAGTGTTCCCGCCAGTCGACCGGGGCGAGCGGGAATCCACTCACCGGGTACAGCACGCCTCCCGCTGGTACAGCACGCGGTTCTGCCTCACCAGGTGCTCGACCCGCGTGGGATCAGGCGTTGAAAAACCCGGCAGGAATGTCAGCCACCAAGGATGCGGATTCGACCATTCGCCGGTCGAGTGCAGAAACGCCTCGACCGGCTCGAACGCCCGCACGTGCTCGCATAGGTCAGATCGACAAGCTGCGCCTGGTCGCGGTCGTCAGTCAGGTCAGCGAGCACATCGTCGTCGCGCAGCACTCCCCCGTCACTGGCAAAGGT
>DATFTS010000343.1:0-1671 GCA_035261645.1 Jatrophihabitans sp.
GCGATCTCGTACAGCGTCGAGCGGCTGGCGTCGTGCAACAGATCGAGCTCGCGAAGTGTCGTGACGCGCGGCTCCAGCGCAGCGAGTAGTCCGGCCTCCCGGTGGTCGAATCGAACCAGGAACGGGAACAGGGCGACCTGCATTGCGACCGGCGCGGCGGCGGCGATCAAGAGCGTCGAGTCCAAGCCGAGCGCCGAAAGAAGCGAAGGCGCCACCACCGCGCCGAGCGTCGTGCCGGCAAGGACGAGCGACTGCGTCTGACCGAACACCTGCCCCGAAATCCTCGACGGCACCGCGCGCTGCAGCCCGGTGATGGCACTCGAGCTCACCAGCACGCTGCCGACGCCGCGCGCGATCTGAACGCCCACTCCGCCGAACAACCCCGGATCGAGCGCAAACGCCGCGAGCGGCACTGCGTACAGCAGAACGCCGAACGTAGCGAGCTTGGCCGTCGTCCGTCCGCGATCGCGTCGACTCGGCACGACAGCGATCAAGCCCCCGGCGCCGGCCGCAGCGAGCAACCACCCGTAGCCACTGGTTCCCGAGTGCAACTGGCGGCTTGCGATCACGGCCAGCAGAACCACGTCCAGGCCATAGACGAACGCAGCAACAGCGCGCGTCGCCTGGAGCGGCCAGAAAACTGCCCCGGCCGACCGCTCACTACCCGATGCTGCCGTCGGGCGCGTTGAGCTCGTTCGGGTGCGCCCGGACTTGATCCGCGCGACGACCAGCGCGCTCACTGCGAACGTCGCCGCGTTGAGCAGGAAGAGACTGGGCGGCGTGTAGCGGATGAGCATCACCGAGGCGGCCGCAGATCCGGCGGCGGTCGCGACCGCTTCCGCCGCGCCGGCAAGGACACTCGCCCGAGCCAGTTGCGACTCGACGACCACATCCGCGGCGAGTGAGAGAACCGCTGATCCCTGCAGCCGTGCCAGCGTGGAGCTGATCGCGGCCACCAGGGTGATGAGCCACAGCGGAGCGTCGGCCGATGCCAGCAGGGCGAGAACCGCCATGACCGCGGCACACCCGGCATCTGCAGCGACCGCCAGGCTGCGGCGGGGCAGCCGGTCGACGAGCCGGCCGGCGAGCCAGCTCAGCACGAGTGCGGGAACGTACCTGCCCACGGTGATCGCCGCGACCCACGCCGCGGAGTGGGTTCTCTCGTAGGCGTAGACCGCGATGCCGACGTTGTAACCCCATGTGCCGAAACCGGAGATCGCGATCGACGCGATGACGTGACGGCCTTGCCCCAGCCCGCCGCGTCCGTTGCGAGCTCTCCGCACCTCAACCACTCAGCACCTTAAACACCACGGAAGGCTAGGTCGGGTCGCCGCGCGAGTAGGCGGCGGCAGCAGAACGTGAGGTGACCGGCGGATGAACTCTGCACAGCGCAACGCATCTCCAGCCGGCGCGACGGTGCTACTCGCGCGAGCTGCGAGATACGTCGAGGACCTGACCTTCGCGGGCAGCCACCACCGGCATCGGCGCGGTGGTGGTCTGCGCCGCCACATCGTCGAGCTGATCGTCAGTACGTACCGGCGAGTGATGAAACAACACGAGCATCCCTACGCCGCATTCAGTCGCCAGCCTGATCGCGTCATCCACCGTGGCGTGCCCGTACTCGTCGGCGATGGCGCGCTCGGACTCGACGAACTGCGCGTCGTGCAGCAT
>DATFTS010000344.1:0-3238 GCA_035261645.1 Jatrophihabitans sp.
CTTGGTGATGCCGCGCAACTCCACGGCGGGGACGTCGGCAGGGTCGGCTACCGGGACGTCGCTGACGGCAGTGTCTGCGGACATCGCGTAACCCCATCGGTCAGAGGAACGAGAAACGGTCCGGGACGACGCTATAGCAAGGGCTAGCGCGCCGTCCCGGACCGGGGGACATTCGGCTCAGACGGTGGTCGGAACCGTGATCTGGCCGCTGATGATCTTCTGCTTGAAACTGTCGATCGTCGGCTGGTACTGCTTGATCGCCGGGTTGGACGTGGCGTACCCGACGCCGTTGTCCTTCAGGCTGAACCGCTCGTCGCCGGCCTTGAACTTGCCGTTGATGTCGTCCTTGATGAAGTTGTAGACGGCGGTGTCCACGCCCTTCAGCGCCGACGTGAGGATGTACTGCTTCTCGTTCGCCGGAGCCGACTTGTACTGGTCGGAGTCCACCCCGATGGCCCAGTGCTTGACCTGCGCCGCCGCGTCGAAGAGGCCGGCACCCGAGCCGCCAGCTGCGTGGTACACGACGTCCGCGCCGCTGTTGTACATGCCGAGCGCGGCCGTCTTGCCCTTGGCCGGGTCACCGAAACCGCTGAAGTCCGGCGGCTGGCTCAGGTACTTGACCTGGATCTTGATGCTCTTGTTGATCGCATGCACGCCTGCCTGGAAGCCCGCCTGGAACTTCTGGATCAGCGGCTCGTTGACACCGCCGATGAAGCCGACGTTCTTCGCCTTGGTTGCGAGCGCCGCGGCGACTCCGACCAGGAAGGAGCTTTCGTTCTCAGTGAACAGCAGGCAGGTGACGTTCGGCTGTGCGCCGCTGCCGACGCAGTTCGTGTCGTCGTCGACGATCGCGAAGTGCGTGTTCGGGAACTGCGGCACAACCTTGCTCACCGCGGTCGCGTAGGCAAAACCGACGGCGACCACCGGGTTGTAGCCCGACTGGGCCAGCAGTTGAAGCCGGCTCTCCTTCGACTGCTCGCTCTCGCCCTGGGTCGCGGCGAGTTCCTTGGTCTGCACACCGAAGTCGGTCTTCGCCTTGTCGAGGCCGGCGGCGGCAAGGTCGTTGAACGACTTGTCACCGCGACCGCCGACGTCATAGGCCATGCCGACCTTGACACTGCTTGCTGGGGACGACGAACCGCCGCCGGCTGGCGTCGAACTGCCCCCACCGGGGCTCGACGAGTTGCTACTGCCGCCCCCGCTGCTGCCACAAGCGGCGAGCGCCAGAGCGGTACTCACCGCTAGCGCTCCCCACTTCATCCCACGCAGTACGCGCAAGACAGATCGCCTCACTCTCATCGGTGCCTACTGGCGCGTCTGGTCGAGGCACGTCCTCGACTCCCGACCGCGCCGGGTGATCCTCCGCACGGTAATCCCTCCAGGACGGCTGCCGGAACAATGAACCGCGTCGAAATCAGATCGTTGTGTGCCAGGTGTCTCCGCGCGGCATGTTGCGCACCCGGGCCGGCCTGCCTGCGCCTACCCTCTGCGGGTGCGACACCGGGTAGTAGCGGCGCTTGTTGCGCTGACGATCTGCGGAACCGGCGTTCTGCTGGGTCTACCGGCCACCGGCGCACCGACGAGTCGGAACGTATTACCACCACCCGCCCCAAAACCGACCGACTCGGGCGGTTCGCCAAGCGCACCCGACCCGCACCCGCCACTGGGCGGGATCGGCCCGGACGGCGAAGCCGTCGGCGGCCCTGCGTTGCTCGCCCGCGGGCTCATCCTGCCGGCCGGTGCCCAACCGTTGCCGCGCAACGTCACCGCGCGCGCTTGGATCGTCGTGGACCTCGACTCGGGGGCGGTGATCGGCGCGCGCGATCCGCACGGGCGCTACCAGCCCGCCAGCATCCAGAAGCTGCTCACAACCGTCACCTTGCTACCGCGGTTGCCCGGCGGCCGTACGGTGACGGTCAGCAAGGCGGCGGCGCGGACTGAGGGGTCGCACGCCGGTCTGGTCGCCGGCGGCCGATACACGGTTGATCAGCTGTTCCGCGGCCTCCTGCTCGTGTCGGGCAACGACGCCGCCGAGGCGTTGGCCGAGGCGGCGGGCGGACGGGCCCGGACGGTGCGGCTGATGAACGCGCAGGCCGTGCGACTGGGCGCATACGACACGTTCGTCCAGACACCATCGGGTCTGGACGGCTGGAAGCAGCTCACCAGCGCCTACGACATGGCGCTGATCCTGCGAGCGGCACTCGGGCAGCCGCGATTCGTCGCTTATGACACAACTGTGCAGGCCACGTTGCCGCGGCAGCAGGTCAACAGCTTGGGACCGGTTCGGATGTACAACCAGAACGAGCTGTTCCTGACCACCGTGCGCGGCGCCCTTGCCGCGAAGACCGGGTTCACCGACGCCGCCCAGCACACCTTCGTGGGAGCGATCCGCCGAGGTGGGCACCGCTACGGCGTCGTGCTCCTGCGCGCGCAGCGCTGGCCGCTCGACCAGTGGCAGCAGGCTGCCGCGTTGGTCGGCTGGGCCCGGCGGTTGCCGAAGGGCACTGCGCCAGTGGGGCGGCTCGTCTCGGCGCACGATGGTGTCGCAGCGGCAAACGGGGCAACAGCGCCGCATCGTCGCGCCGCCGAGCAGCACGCCACCAAGCACCACGACGCGTCGCAAACGGCCTGGAGCGTGCTCGCGCTCGTGGTCATCGTGCTGTTGTTCGCGGGCGGCAGCGTGCTCGTCCGGCGCTACGCCACCGGCCGTCCGTTACGCGCGCCGCGCCCGTGACCCGGGCGCAGCACCGCCCACGTCGCTGCCGCGCCGGCAACCGCACCGGCTGCGACGAGTGATGCACCGACCGCCGCCGGCTTGATCTCCGCCTCGGCAGGCGGGGGAACAGTCTCGACCGGCTTTTCGACCGCGACCGGACGCGGCTGCGCGGCCCGATAGTCGGCCAGCAGCGTGGCCGCCCAAGCGCAGACGAACAGCAGCCACCTGGCCACCAGTTGGATCCAGATCAGGATCGCGACGATGCTGGCGAACGGGCCGGCCGTGGGGCTGTTCGCGGTGTGCGCGATGGTGTACGAACCGACAATCTTCAGTACCTCGAAGCCCACCGCGGCAAGCAGCGCGGTCTTGACGGCGATCCGCCGCGGCACCTTCACGTCCGGAAGCTGGATGAGCAGCCACCAGAAGATGATCATGTCGCTGAGCACTGCGATGGCGATGCCGATGATCTTCAGCAGCACCACGGCGCCCGGCAGGCTATCGAGCCCGGTTGCTCTCAGGATC
>DATFTS010000345.1:0-10478 GCA_035261645.1 Jatrophihabitans sp.
TCGACGTGACCGCGCCGCAGCACCCGTGAGGGCCGCGTGCCCCAGCCCAGCGCGCGGTAGAAGCGCAGCTCGCTGCCGTCGTAGCGCCCCACGCCGTAGAGCCAGCGATGGCCACGCTGGAGCGCGAGCGGCACCGCTCCCGTCGCCCGCAGCATGTGTCGCTGCCGCGCCAGGATGGCCGCGCTCATGACGATGAGCGCGACCGCGATGCACACCACGATGATGTCGACGACGTGCACGGCGGTCGGCTATCGGCCTGGTCGGTCAGACCTGTTCGCCGAGTGCGCGCAGTTGCGCCAACGCGCGGTTGCGCGCGCTCTCGGCCTCTGGCCCGTCCTCGCGCTCAGCCGCAGTCAAGGCTTCGCGGGCGCGGCCGGCGTCGATGTCCTGTGCGAGCTGTGCCTCTTCGGCCAGGACCGAGACGCGGTGGTCCTTGTGGACGAAGAGGAACCCGCCACTGACCGCGACATGCAGATCGTCACCGGACTCCTGCTCGATACGCACCGGGTAGCCCGGAGCCAGGGCACCGAGCAGCGGCATGTGGCCGGGCAGGACTCCGAGCTCGCCTTCGACAGTGCGCCCGTATACCGCGGTCGCCTCGCCGGACCAGACCGGCGCCTCGATGGAGACCAGCTCCACGTGCATCGTCGTTGCCATCAGGGCGGTCCTACTGTTCCTTCAGCTCGTTGGCCTTGCGCTCGAGGTCCTCGAGGCCACCGCACATGAAGAACGCCTGCTCGGGGTAGCTGTCGAACTCGCCGTCGCACAGCCTCTTGAACGCGTCGATCGTCTCGCTGACCGGCACGAAAGAACCGGGGACGCCGGTGAACTGCTCGGCGACGAAGGTGTTCTGCGAGAGGAACCGCTCGATGCGCCTTGCTCGCCCGACGATGACCTTGTCCTCTTCGGAAAGCTCGTCGATACCGAGGATCGCGATGATGTCCTGGAGCTCCTTGTAACGCTGCAGGATCTGCTTCGTCCGCTGCGCGACGTCGTAGTGCTCCTGGCCGATGTACTCGGCCGCCAGGATGCGCGACGTCGAGTCCAGCGGGTCAACCGCCGGGTAGATGCCCTTCTCCGAAATCGGCCGGGAGAGCACCGTCGTGGCGTCCAGGTGGGCGAACGTGGTGTGCGGTGCCGGGTCGGTGATGTCGTCCGCAGGCACGTAGATCGCCTGCATCGAGGTGATCGAGTGGCCGCGGGTGGACGTGATCCGCTCCTGCAGCTGACCCATCTCGTCGGCCAGCGTCGGCTGGTAACCCACCGCGGACGGCATCCGGCCGAGCAGCGTCGACACCTCCGAACCCGCCTGGGTGAAGCGGAAGATGTTGTCGATGAACAGCAGCACGTCCTGCTTCTGGACGTCGCGGAAGTACTCGGCCATCGTCAGCGCCGAGAGCGCCACGCGCAGCCGGGTGCCCGGCGGCTCGTCCATCTGGCCGAACACCAGCGCGGTCTTCTCGATGACGCCGGACTCGGTCATCTCGTTGATGAGGTCGTTGCCCTCGCGGGTCCGTTCGCCGACGCCGGCGAACACCGAGACACCACCGAAGTTCTCGGCGACGCGGTAGATCATCTCCTGGATGAGCACCGTCTTGCCGACGCCTGCGCCGCCGAAGAGGCCGATCTTGCCGCCGACCACGTACGGGGTCAGCAGGTCGAGCACCTTGATGCCGGTCTCGAACATCTCGGTCTTGGGCTCGAGCTGGTCGAACGGTGGCGGGTTGCGGTGGATCGGCCAGCGTTCGGTGATCTCCAGCTTGTCCTTCGGCACGTCCAGCGGCTCACCGATCACGTTGAACACGTGACCCTTGGTCACGTCGCCGACCGGGACCGTGATCGGCCCGCCGGTGTCGGTGACCTCCGCGCCGCGCACCAGACCGTCCGTGGGCTGCAGCGCGATAGCGCGCACCTGGTCGTCGCCGATGTGCTGCGAGACCTCCAGCCACAGTGTCTTGGACAGCTCGCCCAGCTCGATGTCCACGGTGAGCGCCTGGTCCAGGTCGGGGATGTTGCCCCGGCCGAACTCGACGTCCACAACGGGACCGATCACCCGAACTACTCGGCCGGTCGCGGTGCCGGCCGCCTTTTCCTCTACTACAGTCACTCGTCTCTCCCTGCTGCCGCGAGCGCGTCGGCGCCGCCGACGATCTCGCTGATTTCCTGGGTGATCTCGGCCTGGCGGGCCTGGTTGGCCAGCCGGGTGTACGTCCTGATCAGTTCGGTCGCGTTGTCGCTCGCCGACTTCATCGCTCGCCGCCGGGCGGCCGACTCGGACGCCGCCGACTCGAGCAGCGCCGAGAAGATCCGCGCGCTGATGTAACGCGGCACAAGTGCGGCCACCAGACCTGCCGGCTCGGGCTCGAACTCGTACTGGGTGGGCGTCTCGTCGCGCTCGTCCTCGTCAATGTCCTGCTCCTGCGCCGGATCGGCCGCGTCGCGCACCGGCGCTACCTTGATCGGGGTAGGAGTCTGCGACACCGAGTTGACGAATCGGGTGTAGACGACCCACAGCTCGTCGACGCCCGGCCGGCCGTCGTCCACCTGTCCCTGCGAGGTTGCGGTCAACGCGCTGACGACGGCCTCGGTGGCGCCTCGCGCGTCG
Organism: Jatrophihabitans sp.; assembly: GCA_035261645.1. GTDB lineage: Bacteria > Actinomycetota > Actinomycetes > Mycobacteriales > Jatrophihabitantaceae > Jatrophihabitans. The sequence goes on from DATFTS010000345.1 coordinate 2,606, forward strand.
GCGAAGCTCGGCTGCTCGGAGAACCCGGTCCACGTTCCGGCGAGGTCGACACGGCGGAACCGGTAGTAGCCGACCCCCTTGCGGCCGATGACGTACCGGTCGACCTGCTTGCCCTCGCCGACGAGGCGATTGGCCAACTCGTTCGCCACGCGGATCGCGTTGGCGTTGTACCCGCCGGCGAGGCCGCGGTCGCTGGTGATGATCAGGATGCCGGCACGCTGGGGATTCTCGACCCCCGTCAGCATCGGGTGCGACAGCGTCGGATCGGCGCTGAGCCGAGCCAGCGCTTCGCCGAGTTCCTTGGCGTACGGCTTGGCGCTGTTCATCCGCGCCTGGGCCTTGACGATTCGCGAGGCTGCGATCAGCTCCATCGCCTTGGTGATCTTGCGCGTCGACTCGACGGACCTGATCCGCCGTCGATACACGCGAAGCTCTGCACCCATTGCCTAGTTCTCCTGGCTCTTAACGCTAGCGCTCATCGCATGCTCGCTGCGCTCTTCGGCGCTGCACGCCTACGATGCTCACTTGTTTCAGCCCTCGGACTTCTCGGTCGGCTGGAACTGCTTCTTGAAGTCGTCCACGACCTGGCTCAGCCGCTCGGCCAACTCATCGGTGAAGCTCTTCGCGCTCGCCAGCTCCTCGTACAGGCCCTCGGCGTTGTGCTGGACGTAGTCGAGCATCTCGCTCTCGAAGCGGCGAACGTCACCGACCGGGATGTCGTCCAGCTTGCCGTTGGTGCCGGCCCAGATGGAGACGATCTCGCGGCCGACCGGGAACGGTGACGCGGCCGGCTGCTTCAGCAACTCGACCAGGCGGGCGCCTCGGGCCAGCTGCTGCTGGCTGGCGCGGTCGAGGTCCGAGCCGAAGGCCGCGAACGCCTCGAGCTCGCGGTACTGCGCGAGGTCGACGCGCAGCCGGCCGGCCACGGCGCGCATCACGCGAGGCTGCGCAGCGCCACCCACACGCGACACCGAGATACCGACGTTGATTGCCGGACGGACGCCGGCGTTGAACAGGTCGGTCTCGAGGAAGCACTGGCCGTCGGTGATCGAAATGACGTTCGTCGGGATGTACGCCGAGACGTCGTTGCCCTTGGTCTCGACGATCGGCAGGCCCGTCATCGAGCCGGCACCGAGGTCGTCGGAGAGCTTGGCGCAGCGTTCGAGCAGCCGGCTGTGCAGGTAGAACACGTCGCCCGGGTAGGCCTCGCGGCCCGGCGGGCGGCGCAGCAGCAGCGACACAGCGCGGTAGGCCTCGGCCTGCTTGCTGAGGTCATCGAAGACGATCAGCACGTGCAGGCCCTGGTACATCCAGTGCTGCCCGATCGCCGAGCCGGTGTACGGCGCCAGGTACTTGAAGCCGGCGGCGTCCGAGGCCGGCGCGGACACGATCGTGGTGTACTCCATGGCGCCGGCGTCCTCGAGCGTCTGCCGGGCTGACGCCACCGTCGAGGCCCGCTGGCCGATCGCGACGTAGATGCAGCGCACCTGCTGCTTCGGGTCGCCCGTGCGCCAGTTGTCGCGCTGGTTGATGATCGCGTCCAGGCACACCGTGGTCTTGCCGGTCTGCCGGTCACCGATGATCAGCTGGCGCTGGCCACGGCCGATAGCGGTCATGGCGTCGATCGCCTTGATGCCGGTGAGCAGTGGCTCGCGCACCTCCTGCCGCTGCACCACGGTTGGTGCCTGCAGCTCGAGCGCGCGGCGACCCTCCGATGCGATGTCGCCCTGACCATCGATCGGCTCACCGATCGCGTTGACCACGCGGCCCAGATACCCGTCACCGACCGGCACGGAGAGGATTTCCCCGGTGCGCTTGACCGGTTGTCCTTCTTCAACGTTCGCCTGGTCGCCGAGGACGACGACGCCGATGTCACGGACATCGAGGTTCAACGCGATGCCGAGCGTCCCGCCCTCGAACTCGAGCAGTTCGTTGGTCATCGCACTCGGCAGGCCCTCGACGCGGGCGATGCCGTCGCCCGTCTCGGCGACGACGCCGATCTCTTCGCGAGAGGCCTCCGGCGAGTACGACTCGACGTAGCTCTCGATCGCGCTCCGGATCTCCTCCGGGGAGATCGTCAGCTCTGCCATCAGTGTTTCCTCTTGTCTCGTGTCTCTGTCAATTCAGCGGGTCATTCAGTGGGGTTATCAGCCGGCGAGCGCGGCGCGGATCTCGGCAAGCCGGGTGGCGATACTGCCGTCGATGACCTCGTCACCGACGCGCACGACCAAGCCACCCTCGATAGTCGCGTCCAGCGCGACGCGCACGCTGATCGCTCGTCGGTAGATCGCGGTCAGCGCGTTGGCCAGGCGATCCTGCTGCGCGTCGGTGAGCGGCACCGCGGAGGTGACTCGTGCGATTGAGCGATTCTGCCGCCCCGCCGCCTTCTGCAGCAGGTCGTCGAGCGCCAGGATGATGTTTCGCTTGCGCTGGCTCGCGACCGCGTGGTGCAGCAGCGCCAACGTGATCGGGCTGACCTTGCCCTCGACGAGCCGATCGAGCAGGGCGATGCGGCGCTCGGCCGGGACGACCTGCTCGTCGAGCAGCGCCGCCACCTCACCTTGCGGCTCGAGGATCCGCTCGAGGCGGAACAGCTCGTCCTCGATCGAGTCGAGGGTGTGCTGCTTGTCCGCGGCCGCGAAAAGGGCAGCGTCGCCGGCGTCCTCGAGCGCGTCGGTGAGGTCCCACGGCGACGACCAGCGCAGCCGCACCGCCGCCTGCACCAGGCCGAGGCTGCGCTTGTCGATCTTGCCCGAGAGCAGCGCCTCGACGAGCCGCGCCCGACCTTCCGCATCGGTCGCCGGGTCGGCCAGCGTGCGCCGTAGTCCCGGCTGGGCGACGAGCAGGTCGGCGACCGCGTACAGGTCTCCGGCGATCTTCGCCAGCGCATCGGCAGAGACACGCCCGTCGTATACGGCGTGCTCCTCCTTGCGCAGCGCGTCGAGTGCCTGCCGGCTCGCGGATCGGATCATGCCTGCTTCGCTACCTTCTCCTCGGCCTCGAGGCCGGCCAGGAACGCATCGACCGTCACCGCCACCTCGGCGTCGTCAGCGAGCCGCTTTTCGAGGATCTTTTCCGAGAGTTCGACCGCGAGCATGCCGATCTCGCCGCGCAACTCGCGCACGATGCGCTCGCGCTGGTGGGCGAGCAACTCCTCGCCACGGGCGACGATGCGGGCCTGTTCCTCGCGCGCCTGTGCACGCAGATCCTCGACCGTGCGCTGGGCCTCGGCGCGTGCGTTCTCGCGGATCTGCGCCGCCTCGGTCCGCGCCTCGGTGAGCGCCTCCTGATAACGCCGCTCGGCCTCGGCCAGCTTGCGCGCGGCCTCGTCCGCGTCCTCGACGCCCTTGCGGATCATCTCCTGGCGCTCGCGCATCGCCTTCTGCACGTACGGCAGAACGTAGCGAGCGAGGACACCAAGGATGATCAGGAACGCGATCAACTCGGCGATGAACGTCGCGTTGGGAACCAGGAAGTTCCCCTCTGCGACGACGTGTTGCGTTGCCATGATGAACTCAGCCCTTGGCGAGGACGAACACGAACAGCACTGCGAAGGCGAGGTTGATGAAGTACATCGCCTCGACCAGGCCGACCGTCAGGAAGAACAGTGTCTGCAGGCGGCTCTGCGCTTCGGGCTGACGGGCGACGCCCGCGATCAGCTGGCTACCAGCGAGGCCGTCACCGACCGCGGCACCGATCGCACCGCCGCCGAGTGCCAAGCCACCGCCGACGAAGCCGCCGGCAAGCTCGATCGCCTTCTGAGTACTTGCTGCCATCTTTGTCTCAATCCCTTTCGGAGTTGTCGTAAACGTCTATGCGTGGCGGGTGCGAGCTGATCAGTGCGCGCCCTCCTCCGTCGGTCGGACGGAGCTGAAGTACAGGATCGTCAGCAGCGCGAAGATGAACGCCTGGATGAGCCCGATGAACATGTCGAACAGCTTCCAGATCACGTCCGGAGCCCAGAGTATGTAGGCCGGGAACAGCGCGATCAGCGACACCATGATGGTTCCCGAGAAGATGTTGCCGAAGAGTCGCAGCGCCAGGGTTACGGGGCGGACGATCTCCTCGATGATGTTGATCGGGAGCAATGCCCAGCTCGGCGTCACCAAGTGGTGGTAATAGCCGCGGAAGCCCTTCTTGCGGACACCGGTCACGTGCATCAGTACGACCACCAGGAGCGCGAGTGCGTAGGTCAGGTTCACGTCCGACGCGGGCGGTGGGAGCCACTCGCCCCCACCCTTGTGATGGACGACCGGCAGTATCGAGAGCCAGTTCGCGATGAGGAGGAACAGGAAAAGCGTCAGCGCAAGTGGCACCACGAACGGGGCCGTCTGAACGCCGATCGTCTCGTCGACCTGGCGCTCGACCTGATCGACCACTGTCTCCCAGAACAGCTGCAGGCGACCAGGTTTGCGCGCGCTGAGACTACGGCGCAGCGCCAACCCGAGACCGATCACGATGGCGCCGGCGACCAGCGTGCTGATGATCGTGTCGCCGTTCAGCGTCACGCCGAAGACGTGCCACTGGATGTGCTGGCCGACCTCAACGTTGATCGCAACGTCGCGCGTACTCACTGTGTCACCAATCCCAGTCACGAGCTCGGCCGGAGGCTACGGAAGACCGGCACCGCCGCGCCGATCAGCATCAGAACCTGGAACACCGCCAGGCCCACGAAGACGCCGAGCCCGTCGGGGCGAAGGAAGATACCGAGCAGCAGTGCGAGCACCGTGATCAGCCCGAGGCGGCCCATCACGCCCCTGCGGAACTGCTTCTTGCCGATGTGCTCATCGGTGGCGTAGCGCAGAACGGACTTCTGCAGCAGCCGGTTGTTGACGGCGCCGAGCGCAAGGCCCAGCCCCCCGAACAGACCCATCAGGGGATGCCCCTCGATGGACAGGACGACGATCGCCACGGCACACAGCACGGCACCGACGATGACCGCCCGCCGCAGATTAGCGGCGGCAGACACCGGGGTATAGACGACCGGTTCCACAGTCCTCAATTCCTCTTCGCGCAAGCGCTCATCGGCCAGCTCGCTCCGCTCCTCGCGCCTTCGGCGCTGCGATGCTCACTCACGGTCCTCAATTCCTCTTTTTTCCTTAGCTCACTTCTTCAGATATCTGCGAAACTCGACGACGGTGTAACTGACAGCGGCTGCGATGCCCAGCAGCAAGCCGATGAGCAGGAATACCGGCGTTGTACCCGCGAACGTATCGACCAACCAGCCGAGGCCGAGGCCTGCGACGAGTTCGGCGGCGATGACCAGGCCCATGTTGAGCAACGTTGACCAGCCCATCGGCCGGTCGGGCTCAGAGGGCACCGGGACCGCCTAGTCGAAGCTCGGCGTCCGCGAACCGGTATCGCTCACTGGCTTGCTCCTTGATTGCAGTCGGTGGGCTGACGGACCCCGCCACCGGCAGCGCCATGAACCGGCGACCGCGCGGGCCGCCGTTGAGTCCACGTGCGCCAGATGGCGAGGACATAAGGCTACCTGGGGGCCTGAGCGTCCCCTGAACCGGGGGCAACCGTCGGTGCACGGCCGTTCGCCGCCCTCATACCCGGGATGTGGAACGACTGCGGCTGCGCGCCCGCAATGTCGGTACCGCCGAGATAAGAACGCCAACGACCGCGAGCACGCACAGCATCCAGATCACCAGGCTTTCCTGGCCCTGGAACGACAGCCCCACACCGGCGAACGCGACCAGTGCCGACCAGAAATACAACAGCAGGACGGCGCGCCGATGGCTGTGGCCGAGTTCGAGCAGCCGGTGGTGCAGATGCCTCTTGTCCGGGGAGAACGGCGAGCGCAACTTGCGCACCCGTCGCACCACGGCCAGCAGCAGGTCGACGAACGGCAGCGCAAGGATCGCAAGCGGCACCAGCAACGGCAGCGCCAGTGGCAGTGCGCCCAGCGCACGATCGAACACCTGCGGATCGGCCGACGTGGTCGCAGACGTGGCTGCCGCAGACAGGATGAGGCCGACAACCATCGACCCGGAGTCGCCCATGAAGACCCGGGCGGGCCAGAAGTTGTGCGGCAGGAAGCCTGCGCACGCGCCGGCCAATGCTGCCGCGAGCAGCGTCGGTGCTGCAGCAACGTCGGTGAAACGGTCCTGCGCCAGGTGGTACGAGAACACGAAGAACGCACCCGCGGCGATCATGGTCACGCCGGCGGCCAGCCCGTCCAGGCCGTCGATGAAGTTCATTGCGTTGATGGTGACGACCGTCAGCAGGATGGTCACCGGGATCGCCAGGTCGCGGCCGAGGCTCACCGTGCTCTGGCCGAGCGGCAGGAACGCAAGCTGGACGCCGCCGAGGGTGACCATGAGCCCCGTCGCGAGGACCTGACCCGCGAGCTTGGTCACCGAGTCGAGCTCGTACCGGTCGTCGAGGATGCCCAGTGCGCAGATGACAGCCGCGGAAATGACTACCCAGAGCATGTCCGGGCCGTTCTCGAACGACCGGTGCAGGCTGGGCAGCCGCGCGGCGAGGAACAGTGCGAGCGCGAATCCGGCGAAGATTGCCACCCCGCCCATGCGCGGAGTGGCGACCGCATGGACGTCGCGGTCGCGCGGCTTGGCGATGGCCTTCCACCGGACGGCTACCTGGCGCGCGATGGGCGTGAGCAGGAACGTCACTCCGGCCGCGACGCATGCGACGAGCAGGTACTCCAGACTCGGGTGGGTGATCACGTGTCTGCGCCGACGATGTCGGGGACGACTTCGCGCAGCGCCTCTGCGCTGATCGCGCCGAGCCGCAGGATCCGCGGGTTCTCGCCGGTGATGTCGACGATGGTCGACGCCACTCCCCCGGCCACCGGCCCGTCCTCCAGGTAGACCGCCACGTCATCGCCGAGCTGCTCGCGTGCCTGCGCGGCGGTCTGGGCCGGTGGTTGTCCGTGCCGGTTGGCACTCGAGACCGCCATGGGACCAGTGGTTTCCAGCAGTTCGATCGCCACTGGATGCAGAGGCATCCGAATCGCCACGGTGCCGTTCGCGTCGCCGAGATCCCAGCGCAGTGTCGGCGCGTGCCGCACGACGAGAGTGAGCCCACCCGGCCAGAACGCCTCGATCAGGGTCCGGGCGCGCGCGTCGACGTTTGTCACCAGCCCGTCGATCGTCGACCACGAGCCGACCAGAACCGGCACGGGCATGTCCCGCTGCCGGCCCTTGACGTCCAACAGGCTGGCCACCGCCTCAGGGGCGAACGCGTCCGCGCCCAGCCCGTACACCGTGTCTGTGGGCAGGACGACCAGCTCGCCCATGCTCACGCTGTGCGCGGCAGTCTTCACCGCGTCGACTCGGATGTCGGGGTCGCGGCAGTCGTAAGAAACGGCCACGGCGTCATCCTGCCCTATCCGCCTGGGTGACGGGTCAGGCGCGTACCGCGGTCGCGTAACGAGGGCGGCCGGCGAGATCACGATGGCCCGCGATGTCGCGCCACCGACCGTCGCCACGCAGCAACTCCGGCACGGGATTCTCGTGGCTCTCGTCGTGCTCCAGGGCCAGCACTCCGCCCGGGCGCAACAGCTCGGCGGCCCGGGCGACGGCGTACGGGATGACGGCGAGCCCGGCCGGCCCGGCGAAGACAGCGTCGGACGGATCGTGTCTCACCTCGGCGGCAATCTCCGTGCCGGTCGGGACGTATGGCGGGTTGCAGACCACGGCGTCGACCTCACCGCGCAGCGTCGACAGCAGGGTGGCGTCGGCGATGTCGGCGACCACCAGCTCGACGCCGCTACCGGCCGCGTTGCGCCGTAGCCATTCGGCGGCGTCGCCGTTGCTCTCCACCGCGATCACGCGCGCACCGGGAACCTCGTTGGCAATCGCGATGGCCAGTGCGCCGGAACCCGAACACAGGTCGACGGCGAGCG
>DATFTS010000346.1:0-2818 GCA_035261645.1 Jatrophihabitans sp.
CGTAGCGGAAGCCCGGACGGATGCGCCGGAAGATGCGCGGCACCGTCTCGATGTTGTGGGCGAAAACCTCCGGGCGCGAGGAGAACACCTCGTCCAGTAGTTCGGGCGCGGCGTTGAAGTCGGGCGCCAGCAGCTCGACGCCGGTGCCGGGGTTGATCTGGTGGATCTGCCGGACGGTCTCGGCGTACAGCCAGGCGCCACCGTCGACGAGATCGTCGCGGGCGACGCCGGTGATCGTCGCGTACCGCAGTCCCATCGCCTGCACGCTCTCGGCGACGCGGCGCGGCTCGTCCCGGTCGAGCGGCTGCGGCCGTCCGGTGTCGATCTGGCAGAAGTCACAGCGCCGAGTGCACTGGTCGCCGCCGATCAGGAACGTCGCCTCGCGGTCTTCCCAGCACTCATAGATGTTCGGGCAGCCGGCTTCCTGGCACACGGTGTGCAGACCTTCGCGCTGCACCAGCGCGCGCAGTTCCGTGTACTCCGGGCCCATCTTGGCGCGGGTCTTGATCCATTCGGGTTTGCGCTCGATCGGGGTTTGCGCGTTGCGTTCCTCGATGCGCATCAGCCGCCGGCCGTCAGGGCGAACTGCAGTCACCTGTCCAGGCTACGCGGGGGCGTGCTGCGGCCCCTCGCCTACACCGTCCCCAGCAGGCCACTCGCCGCGACGAGGCACGCGACGAGCGCGGCAAGTCCGATCCCTCCGGCGATCACCACCCGACGGGCCGGCCGATCGTGCGTCATGACTGTGACGGCGGCCACGATGGAGATGACCGCGATCACCAGCAGGACCCCCAGCGCGGAGCCGGACGTCCGGCATGCAAGTCCGGAGTCATTACGCCCGCAGCCGTAGCGAGCGGCCGCCGCGAGGATGCTGAAGAACCCTGCGGCCAATCCGACCAGCCACACCAGGCCGATCATGGACACGCGGATCGCCCGGATCCGGCGGTCGTCGGACTTCGCGTGGCTGGGCAACGACGGCTACACGGCGGCGGCAGGCTCGGTCAGCAGTAGCTCCGGCAGTAGGCGTTCGACGACCGGCAGCACCTCGGCCACCGGCAGGTCGCGGCCCAGTTCCTTCGTCAGGGACGTGACTCCGGCGTCCGAGATGCCGCAGGGCACGATCCGGTCGAACCAGCTGAGGTCGGGGTCGCAGTTGACGGCGAAGCCGTGCAGCGTGACGCCCTGTGCGACCCGAATCCCGATCGCGGCGACCTTGCGGTCGGGCCCGGACTCGTCGGCCGGCAACCAGACGCCGCTGCGCCCGGCAATCTGCCCGGCGTTCAGGCCAAGTTCGGCGCAGACCTCGATCAGCATGCGCTCCATCCGCCGGACGTAGGCCACGACGTCGACGGGATCGGGCAACCGGACGATCGGGTAGCCCACGAGTTGCCCGGGACCGTGCCAGGTGATCTTGCCGCCGCGGTCGACATCGATGACCGGTGTTCCGTCGTTCGGGCGCTCCCAGGCTTCGGTGCGCCGGCCCGCGGTGTAGACCGGAGGGTGCTCGAGCAATAACACCGTGTCCGGCGCACTGCCGGAAACGACCTCGGCGTGGACCTCTCGCTGCCGAGCCCACGCCTGCTCGTACGGCACTAACCCGGCCCGTATCACGCGCAGTTCATTCACGGTTCAACCGTACCGACGATCGCGCGAGCACTCATGGCGAAGTCAGGGACGGGTCCGACGAGCTCTGTGGACAAGCCGATTGGGGAGGTGATCCGGGCTTAGGTTGGCCGGCATGACCTCGCCGCCGCGCCTTCGCGGGTACGTCACCGAACGCAAAATCGGACGCGGCGCATCGGCAGAGGTGTGGCAGGCGCGCGCGGTGGCGTCCGGCGCGCGGGTGGCGCTCAAACGCATTCCGCTGCGCGACACCGAACGCCTTCGCCGTGCGCAAAGCGAGGCCGCACTGCTTGCAGCCTTCGACCACCCGAACCTCATTCGGGTGCACGCCCTCATCCCGGACGGCGACGCCGCCGTGCTCGTCCTCGATCTCGCCGAAGGCGGATCACTGGCTGACTTGCTCGCCGCACGCGGACGCCTGGCTCCGGGAGAGGTGATCACCGCCCTTGCACCGATCGCCGCAGCGTTGCAGTACGTGCATGGCGAGGGCGTCGTGCACGGAGACGTCAGCCCGGCCAACATCCTGTTCACTGCGGCCGGCGTGTCGCTGCTGTCTGATGTCGGCGTGGCGAGGTTGACCGGCGACGATGCCGATGCCGAGTCAACTCCCGCCTACGTCGACCCCGCCGTGGCCGCCGGATGCATCCCCGGCCCGCAGAGCGACATCTTCATGCTCGGCGCCGTCGCGCTGCACGCTCTCACCGGCGCGCCGGCGTGGCGCGGAGAGACGGCAGACGCAGTGCTTGCGCAGGCAGCGTCCGCAGCCCTGGACGACGTCGCGCAGAGGCTTGCCTACGCCGACGTGCCGGCGGCAATGGCGGCGGTCGTCGCGCGGGCGCTCGCGATCGATCCGCAGCGTCGCGGCACCGCGGCGGACCTGGCCCTCGACCTGGCGCACAGCGGTGAGCCGGTAGCGGTGGAGTTGGCTGCAGGACGGCTGCGCTCCGATCGCGCCGCCGCGCAGCCGGCCGCAAGGCATGCTGCATCCGCCACCTCAGTGCCGGCGCCGCCGCCCACCCGGATGGTGGGTCCGCGTCCTCGCCCGGTGATTCCGCGGCCCGCCGGGCGCCGCCGCTTCCTGAATGCGTCCTGGGTGCATCGGGGCGCCGTGGTGGCTGGGGTTGCAGCGATCGCGGTGGCAGCCGCGGTGCTGCACCCGTGGTCGCGATCGGAGCGACCACGCGCACCGCAGGCG
>DATFTS010000347.1:0-1667 GCA_035261645.1 Jatrophihabitans sp.
CCACCAGCCAGTCGTCACGTGCGCCGGCGAGCGCCTCGCCGACGATCTCCTCGGACTGCCCGTTCGAGTAGACGTCGGCCGTATCGACCAGGTTGACCCCGCGATCGCGGCACAACGCCAGTTGGCGACGGGCGCCCTGCAGGTCGGTATTGCCGACGTTGGCGAACGGGCCGGAGCCGCCGAAGCTCATCGTGCCCATGGTCAAGGTGGAGATGCGCAGCCCACTGCGCCCGAGTTGACGGTATTCCATACTTCAATCACTACCACCCGAGTTGCTGTGTGGGCACGGCCTTCTGTCGGCGTAGTGCGGTTCGAGCCCGGCCCCTGGGCTTGTGTGTGGCGACGGAGCGTGAGGACACGCCGGCATATCGCCCGCTGCATCGCCGCACGCTGCTGACGGCGACGATTGCGGGAAGCAGCAGGGCGGTTGGCCCTCTGCGCTATGTACGTGACAGCATGTCCGAGATAGCGTCGCCGCGGAGGTGCACATGGCCAGCGAGCACGTCGATGTCCTCATCCTGGGTGCCGGGGTGTCCGGCATCGGAGCCGCCTGCCATCTGACCCGCGCGTGCCCGGGCAAGAGCTACGCGATCCTCGAGCGGCGGCAGGCGATCGGCGGCACGTGGGATCTGTTCCGCTACCCGGGCATCCGATCCGATTCGGACATGTTCACCTTCGGCTACTCCTTTCGTCCGTGGAACGAGACGGAGGTCCTGGCCGACGGGCCGTCCATCAAGAAGTACGTCGCCGAAACGGCGGCCGAGTACGGCGTCGACAAGCACATCCGATTCGGCATGTACGCGCGCACGGCCAGTTGGTCGAGCGAGCAGGGTCTGTGGACGATCGACGTGCGTGACGAGGCCACCGGCACGCGCAAGAGCTTCACCGCCAAGTTCCTGATCGCGTGCACCGGCTACTACAACTACGACCAGGGCTACCGGCCGACCTTTGCCGGCGAGGATGAGTTCAACGGCACGATCGTTCACCCTCAGCACTGGCCGGAGGACCTGGACTACCGCGGCAAGAGAGTCGTTGTTGTCGGCAGCGGCGCGACTGCGGTGACGCTCGTGCCGGCGATGGCGGAGACCGCCGCACACGTGACGATGCTGCAGCGCTCCCCCACGTACATTCTCGCGCTGCCGGCGCGGGACAAGATCTCCGAGTCGATGCGCCGCGTGCTGCCCGACTCACTCGTCTTCCGGATGGCGCGGCGGCGCAACATCGGACTGCAACGCGTGATGTACGGGCTGTCGCGGTCGCGTCCCAACGTCGTCCGCTCGCTCGTCCTCAAGGCGGCCGAACGCCAACTCGCCGGGGCTGCCGAACTCAAGCACTTCACCCCGAAGTACGACCCGTGGGACCAGCGGCTGTGCATCGTGCCCAACGGTGATCTGTTCAAGACGATCCGCAGCGGCAGAGCGGACATCGTCACGGACACGATCGAACGGTTCACGCCGAACGGCATCCTGCTCTCCTCCGGTGCCGAGCTCGAAGCCGACGTCATCGTCACGGCGACCGGACTCGACGTGCAGATGTTGGGTGGCGCCGAGGTCGACATCGACGGCGTACCGCTCGCGCTCAACGAGACGGTGACGTACAAGAGCGTGATGCTCGACGGCGTGCCGAACGCAGTGCTCGTGTTCGGGTACACGAACGCCTCCTGGACA
>DATFTS010000348.1:0-2756 GCA_035261645.1 Jatrophihabitans sp.
TTGCCGCTCGTCATCAGCTGCAGGTAGTCGATGACGACCAGGGACAGATCGTGGCGTTGCTTGAGTCGGCGCGCCTTCGCACGAATCTCCATCATCGTGAGGTTCGGCGAGTCGTCGATGTACAGCGGCGCGTCTGCCAACTCGGAGGACCGGAGTGCGAGGCGTCGCCAGTCGGTGTCGCTCATGTGTCCCGAGCGCATGTTCTGTAGTGCAACGCCTGCCTCGGCGGCGAAGAGCCGCATCATGATCTCGAGGCGGCCCATCTCCAGCGAGAAGATCGCCGTCGGCTTTTGGTTCTTCACCGCCGCCGATCGCGCAAAATCCAAAGCCAGCGTCGATTTGCCGCTACCCGGCCGGCCGGCGACCGTGACCATCTGCCCTGGGTGCAGGCCGTTGGTGATCTCGTCGAGATGATGGAAACCGGTGGGGATGCCGGTGCCGATCCCACCCGTCGCAGAGATCTTCTCGATCTCGTCGAGCGTCGCCTGCAGCAGCGACTCGATGGCGACGTAGTCCTCTGACAAGCGCCGTTCCGTGACGTCGTAGATCTCGGCCTGCGCCCGGTCGACGACGTCGTCGATCGTGCCGACGACGTCGGTGTTGCCCGACGACGCGTCGTAGCCCATCTGCACGATGCGTGTGCCCGCAGTGACGAGCCTGCGCAGCGTCGCCCGCTCGGCGACGATCTCGGCGTAGTAGCCGGCGTTGGCGGCTGTGGGCACCATCGCGATGAGCGTGTGCAGATACGGGGCGCCGCCCGCGCGGGCGAGTTGGCCGGCCCGTGTGAGCTCAGCCGAGACCGTCACGGCGTCAGCCGGCTCGCCGCGCGCGTAAAGGTCGAGGACCGCGTCGTACACCAGCTGGTGCGCCGGCCGGTAGAAGTCGCCCGGTCGGATCACCTCGACGACGTCAGCTATCGCGTCCTTGGACAGCATCATCGCGCCGAGCACGGACTGCTCGGCCTCTATCGCCTGTGGCGGAGTTCGGTCGAACTCGCCACTGTGCGATCCACTGGGCGTCGCCGCACCGCGCGCGCCCTCGATCAACGTCATCGGACGCCGTCCCTCCACACCCTGTCCTGCACAAATCGCACGCGTGTAGCTCTACGCCCTGGCTCCGACAATTCCGAAGCGTCGACGTGAAAAGCGAGAGCCGTTCTGCACGCGGCAGATGGACGTTAGAGCCCTCGGCGTCGCCCGCACAATTCGCCCTGTGTGCGGTGCTGTGGGCAACATGTGGGAATCACCGGCCGCCACGGTGGAGGGCCGGTGGACAACTTGTGGATGACCCGCAGCCTGCACTCCGAGGCCCGGCAGCACGGGCGCCGCGTCGTCCACTCGGTGTGGACAAAAGAATTTGGCTCAAGATCTTTTCCCTGCGGCAAGCAAACAGCCCCTCCAGCCGTGGTATGCGGCCGAAGGGGCTGGTGCGGTCTCGCCGCGAGCAGCGCCCGGAGCGGGTACTCAGACTGCGTTGACCGTCACGGGGACGGTGGCGACGACGTCCGGGTGCAGGTCGACGGTCACGTTGTGCGAACCGACCGACTTGATGTGCCCGTCGGTACGGATGCGCTTGCGGTCCAACGTGGGACCGCCGGCGTCCTTGATCGCGCCCGCGATGTCGTTCGTGGTGATCGAGCCGAATAGGCGGCCGTCCCTGCCCGCACGAGCGCTGAGCTGCACGGACAGCTTCTCCAGGTCGGACTTGATCTCGCGGGCGTGCGCCAGATCGCGGATCTCCCGCGCGTCGCGTGCACGCTTGATCTGCGCGATCTGCTTGTCGGCGCCCTTCGTCCACGCGATCGCCGCGCCACGGGGCACCAGGAAGTTTCGCCCGTAGCCGTCGGCAACCTCGACGACGTCGCCGGCCAGGCCGAGCCCGGCCACCTCGCGGGTCAAAATCAGCTTCATGTCATCACCGAGCCGTTGACGTGTAGGGCAGCAGGGCCATCTCGCGCGCGTTCTTGATCGCCTTCGCGATCTGCCGCTGCTGCTGGGCGGTGACGCCGGTGACCCGGCGCGCGCGGATCTTGCCGCGGTCGGAAATGAACTTCCGCAGCAGCGCAGTGTCTTTGTAGTCGATGTACTCGATCTTTGCCGCGGTGAGCGGATTCTGCTTCTTCTTCGGTTTGCGAATCGGTGGCTTTGCCATCGTGATATCTCCGTCGATGTCATCGCGCTCGACGCACCCCGGGCGCGTGCCCGCGTGCGGCGCGATCTGGCTGGTCTGGTGGGTTAGAAGGGAGGTTCCTCGGAGAAGCCGCCGCCGGAGGCCGGCGGGGCGGAGCCCCAGGGGTCCTCAGCCGGGCCGCTCGAGTCCGAGCCGGACGAGCCGAAGCCGCCGCCGGACGAACCGCGCTGCGTGCGGTTGACCTTCGCCGTGGCGTACTTCAGCGACGGGCCGACTTCGTCGACCTCCATCTCGACGACGGTGCGCTTCTCGCCCTCGCGCGTCTCGTACGAGCGCTGCTTCAACCGGCCCTGCGCCACGACGCGCATACCGCGCTGCAGCGACTCGGCGACGTTCTCGGCCGCCTGCCGCCAGATCGAGCAGCGGATGAACAGCGCCTCGCCGTCCTTCCACTCGCTCGAGTTGCGATCGAACGTGCGGGGCGTGGACGCGATCGTGAACGACGCGACTGCGGCCCCGGACGGGGTGAAGCGCAGCTCCGGGTCGGCGGTCAGGTTCCCGACGATCGTGATGATCGTTTCACCGGCCATCGCGTTACCGCTCGTCCGGCCGCAGGACCTTGGTCC
>DATFTS010000349.1:0-7614 GCA_035261645.1 Jatrophihabitans sp.
ACGCTGGCCGAGCACCCCATGCTCGCCGCGCAGGTGGCCGCGCTCGTCAACGACGACCAGGCCGAGTACCTCGAGAAGGCGTGAGACAAGGCGTGCGGATCGTCGCCGGGTCGGCGAAGGGACGTCGGCTGGTTGCGCCAGCGGCGGGTACCCGGCCGACGTCCGACCGCGCACGTGAGGCGCTGTTCAACTCGCTCGCGGCCTCGATCGACCTCGACGGGGCCCGGGTCCTCGACCTCTACGCGGGCACGGGGGCCGTGGGCCTCGAGGCGCTGTCCCGCGGCGCCGCGCAAGCCGTGTTCGTCGAGAACGGCCGTACCGCTCTCGAGGCGCTGCGCCGCAACGTGGACGCGGTCGCGCTGCCCGGGACCCACGTCGTCCCGAGGCCGGTGGCGGGCTATGTCGCCGGGCCGGCGCCGGAGCAGCCCTTCACGCTCGTGTTCGCCGATCCGCCCTACGAACTCGGTGACGATCAGCTGGCCGACGTGCTGGCGGCGCTGGCCGGCCCGGGCTGGCTCGCGCCCGATGCCTACGTGGTCGTCGAACGCGCCGCCCGCGGCGCGCCGCCGCGCTGGCCTGCACCGTTCGTCACACCTGTGCGCGAGAGGCGCTACGGGGCGGGCGTGCTTTGGTACGGTCGCCGTCGATGAAACCGCCCGCCGCAGACGGCAGTTCCATGGTCCGCCGGGCCCTGTGCCCAGGCTCTTTCGATCCCGTCACCAACGGGCACATCGACATCATCGGACGCGTCGCTCGGCTGTATGACGAGGTCGTCGTCGCGGTGTTCATCAACCAGTCGAAGTCGAGCCTGTTCAGCGTCGACGAGCGCCTCGAGATGCTGACCGAGGTCACGGCCGAGTACGAGAACGTCTCGGTCGACTCGTTCCAAGGGCTCGTCGTCGACTACTGCCGGGTGCATGACATCCCGGTGATCGTCAAGGGCCTGCGTGCGGTCAGCGACTTCGACTACGAGCTGCAGATGGCGCAGATGAACCGCGGCCTCGCCGGCGTCGACACGCTGTTCATGCCGACAAACCCGGAATACAGCTTCCTTGCCTCTAGCCTTGTGAAAGAGATCGCCAAGTGGGGCGGTGACGTGTCGTCACTCGTCCCGCCGACGGTCCTCAGGCGGCTGAAGGAGCGCACAAGCTAGAGCGGGGGTGCCGTCCGATGAAAGACGAAGCGCTGCGGCGCACGGACGAACTGCTGAGCGAGCTCATCGAGATCGTCGAGACGGCCCGGGCCGTCCCCATGTCGGCCTCCTGCGTGCTGCCGCGCGAGCACGTCCTCGACCTGCTGGACGAGCTGCGCGAGGTGCTGCCCCCGGAGATGGACGACGCCCGCACGCTCATCGCCACGCGTGACCGCGTGCTCAAGGACGCGTACGAGTCGGCCGCCCAGACGAGGGCCTCTGCCGTCATGGAGGCCGACTCGCTGATCGTCGATGCCCAGCGGCGGGTGCAGCAGTTGGAGGAGGCTGGGCAGCTCCGCGCCGCGGAGATGATCCGCGCGGCGGAGGAGCAGCACGCCCGGTTGGTCGCCTCCACCACGGTGCACCAGGCCGCGGCCGCGGCGGCGACTGCGCTGCGCCAGGACGCCGAGCAGTACCAGGCTCAGGTGACTGAAGAGGCGCAGGACTACGACGCCCGGCTGCGAGCCGAGGCCGACCGGTACGCCCACGACGCAGGGGCGGAAGCGGAGCGCTACGCCCAAGACGCACGGGCGGAAGCGGAGCGCTACGCCACGAAGCTCACCGCCGACGCCGAGGACTACGCCGAGCGCACGCTCGACGAACTCGCCGGCGTCCTGCACAAGGCGGCGGCGACCGCCGAGCAGGGGACGGCCGCCCTGCGCCAGCGCCGGGCGGGCGCATGGACCACGACCGGCGGCCCCGAGACGCAGGCCCCAACTGAGATTTCGGCGCAGATTTCGGCCTAGTGGCGCGCCTGAGCTACGCTGGAGAGCGATCTCATCCGATCAAGTTTGTCCTTCGCATGCCTGAGAACACCACACCGATGTCACAGCGATCCGCCGCGGACCGCACCCAGTTCGTCTTCGACCTGCGTGAGCTGGGTCGCAGAGCCGGGTCGCGACGTGACTACCGGCGTTCTGTTCCCGCGCCTGCGGGGCTCGAACGCGATGTCGTCAGGGTGCCGGACGGTGCCCCGATCGCACTCGATCTCCGGCTGGAGTCGGTCACCGAGGGTGTGCTCGTCACGGGCACGGTCACGGCGCCTATCACCGGTGAGTGCGGACGGTGCCTCGACCCGGTGTCGGACGAACTCGTTGTCGAAGTCTGCGAGCTGTTCGCCTATCCGGACAGCACGACCGACGAGACGACGGAGGAGGACGAGGTCCACCGGATCAAGGGAGACTTGCTCGACGTTGAGCCGGTGGTGCGTGACTCGGTCGTCCTAGGCCTGCCGTGGACGCCGCTGTGCCGGCCTGACTGCGCCGGCCTGTGCCCCACCTGCGGGCAGCGGCTCGACGACCTGCCGGCCGGCCACGCGCACGAATCGATCGACCCGCGCTGGGCGGCGCTGGCTCGGTTCTCCGGGGGAACCTCTCCGGCGGACGGGGACACCGCGGCCGGCGCCCCGGACAGCTCGAGGAATCAGGAGTAGTCGACGTGGCCGTACCGAAGCGGAAGATGTCGCGGAGCAACACGCGTTCTCGGCGCGCGCAGTGGAAGACCAGCGCGCCCACACTGGTCCGTTGCCCGAACCGGGCCTGTGGCCAAATGGTGCTGCCGCACACCGCGTGTTCGAACTGCGGTCAGTACGCCGGCAAGCAGGTTCTCTCCGTCTGAGCCCGCGGGTCTGACGCACACCGTGCCTGACACGCTGGAACCGGCCGACCAACGGGAGCTGGCTGACTCACTCGGCGTCGACATCGACGCCGAGTTGCTGCGTCGCGCCCTGACGCACCGGTCCTACGCCTATGAGCACGGCGGGCTGCCGCACAACGAGCGGCTGGAGTTCCTGGGCGACTCCGTGCTCGGCATCGTCATCACCGAGACGCTGTACCGAGATCACCCCGATCTCAGCGAGGGCAAGCTCGCCAAGCTGCGCGCGTCGGTCGTGAACATGCGCGCGCTGGCCGGCATCGCCCGCACCATCGCGGGCAAGGGCCTCGGCGTCTACATCCGGCTCGGCCGCGGCGAGGAGGGGACCGGCGGGCGGGACAAGGCGAGCATCCTCGCCGACACGCTGGAAGCGGTCTTCGGCGCCATCTACCTCGAGCAGGGGCTGGAAGTGACCGGCCGCGTGATCCACAAATTGTTCGACGAACTGCTGGACGACGTGGCGACGATCGGCGCCGGTCTCGACTGGAAAACGAGCCTGCAAGAACTCACCGCCGAGCGCGGTCTCGGGGTGCCCGAATACATCATGAGCGCGAGCGGCCCCGACCACGAGAAGACGTTCACTGCACAGGCGGTGGTCGCCGGCGAAGTGTTCGCCGCGTCCACCGGCAGTAGCAAGAAGGAAGCCGAGCAACTCGCCGCTGAGACGGCGTGGCGGGCCATCACCGCGCGCGACACGCTCGCCGACTGACACGGCGTGCCGGAACTTCCCGAGGTAGAGACCGTCCGGTCCGGGCTGCAGCACTGGGTCGCCGGACGCACCATCGCGTCGGTGGAGGTTCGTCATCCGCGTGCAGTGCGGCGACACCTCGGCGGCGGCGCCGACCTCGAGGCGCGGCTGCGCGGTAACACCGTCGAGGCGGCGTCGCGGCGCGGAAAGTACCTGTGGCTGCCTCTGGCCGGCCCCGACGGCAGCCTCGGCGAATGCCTGATCGCGCACCTGGGCATGAGCGGGCAGATGCTGGTGCGGGCAGGGGACGCGCCTGAAGAGAAGCACCTGCACGTCCGAATCGGCTTCACCGATGGCGGTCCGGAGCTGCGCTTCGTCGACCAGCGGACGTTCGGTGGCGTGCTGTTGGACCGGCTGGTGCCGGCAGTCGACCGCGCGGACGAGTTGGTGCCCGCGCAGGTAGCGCACATCGCCCGCGACCCGCTCGATCCGCACTTCGACGAGGCGTTGTTCGTCACCAGGCTGCGCCGGCGCGAGAGTGAGATCAAGCGCGCGCTGCTCGATCAGACACTGGTCTCCGGTATCGGCAACATCTACGCCGACGAGGCCCTCTGGCGGGCTCGAATCCACGGCGCACGACGATGCGGCACGCTCAGTCGCGCCACGGTCACCACGCTGCTCGACGACGTGCGCGCAGTGCTGGGTGATGCGTTGAAGGTCGGCGGCACGTCGTTCGACGCGCTGTACGTCGACATCAACGGCGACAGCGGCTACTTCGATCGCGAGTTGGCCGTCTACGGGCGAGAGGGCGAGCCCTGCCGCCGGTGCGGCAGACCGGTGCGGCGGATGGCCTTCATGAATCGGTCCAGCTTCTTCTGCCCGAACTGCCAGCGACCGCCACGGCAGCCCCGCGAGTGACCGAATTCTCTGACCCGATTCTACTGGAACGCCCAGCTTTTGGGGGGCTGGTGAGGTTGACCCCACCGTGACCCCGGTGAGACCATGGATCGACCGACGGGAGCCCCGCCGCCCTACCCAGGGTTGAGCGCCCCTCCCGCCCGTCGCACACGAACGGCAGCGGTCCACATCAGCAGGCACAACCTGTGCGGTGTGGCCACGTAGGGGAAGTGAAGGGTCGCCATATGGCACGCGCCCTCATGGGTCACGTCG
The DNA here is from genome assembly GCA_035261645.1 of Jatrophihabitans sp. Taxonomy (GTDB): domain Bacteria; phylum Actinomycetota; class Actinomycetes; order Mycobacteriales; family Jatrophihabitantaceae; genus Jatrophihabitans. The sequence continues at coordinate 4,704 of DATFTS010000349.1, forward strand.
GCTCGCCAGGGGAACAGGTGCTCGCACTTGAGGTTGCCCGGTTGCGCCGTCGAGTAACAGAACTCGAGGCCGAGGTTGCCCGCCTGCGCGAAGGCAGCGCCGCGCTCGACCTAGAGTTGCACCGCATCGCCGAATCCGCGGAGCCCGCGCTCGCCTGATTTTCTGCGCTCTGCCCGCATCGGGTTGGTGCCGCCCGGCGAGGATTCCTCGCCCCCTCGGTGCTGCCAACCCGGCCTACACGCGTGCGCGAGGTAGGTTCGTCCCACCTTCGCTTCACCCAGGAGTTTCGTGCACCTCAAGTCGTTGACGCTGCGGGGATTCAAGTCGTTTGCGTCGGCCACCACGCTGCGTTTCGAACCCGGCATCACCTCCGTCGTCGGCCCCAACGGGTCGGGCAAGAGCAATGTGGTCGACGCGATCGCGTGGGTGCTCGGGGAGCAGGGCGCCAAGGCCTTGCGCGGCGGGAAGATGGAGGACGTCATCTTCGCCGGCACCGCCGGCCGGCCGCCGCTGGGGCGTGCGGAAGTCACGCTAACGATCGACAACTCCGACAACGCCTTGCCGATCGACTTCACCGAAGTGTCGATCACCCGGCGAATGTTCCGCGAGGGCACGAGCGAGTACGAGATCAACGGTGAGAGCGCGCGGCTGCTCGACATCCAGGAGCTGCTCTCCGACTCCGGCATCGGCCGGGAGATGCATGTGATCGTCGGCCAGGGCCAGCTCGACGCCGTGCTCCAGGCCCGTCCGGAGGAGCGGCGCGGCTTCATCGAGGAGGCGGCCGGCGTCCTCAAGCATCGCAAGCGCAAGGAAAAGGCGCTGCGCAAGCTCGAGGCGATGCAGGCCAACCTGACCCGGCTCACCGACCTGACCTCGGAGCTGCGCCGGCAACTCAAGCCGCTCGGCAAGCAGGCCGAGATCGCCCGCCGCGCAGCGGGTGTGCAGGCAGAACTGCGGGACTCGCGGCTGCGGCTGCTCGCTGACGACCTGCTCACGCTGCGCACCGAGCTGGAACGCGAGGTCGCCGACGAGGAAGCCGTGCGCGCGCGACGTGCCGAGGTCGAGAGCGCAGTCGAGGACGCGCGGCGGCGCGAGGCAGAGCTGGAGGCCACGCTTGCCGCCGACGCACCGCTGGTCGCCGCCTGCCAGGAGACGTGGTACCGGCTGTCCGCTCTGGAGGAGCGACTGCGTGGCACCGCCTCGCTGGCCGCCGAGCGTGCCCGGCATCTCGCTGCCGAGCCGGAGGACGTCCGGGTCGGGCGCGACCCCGAGGAGCTGGAGGCAGAGGCGGCCGAGGTGCGCTCGGTCGAGGCCGATCTCTCGGCCGCGCTGGAGAAGTCGCGGGCGGAGTTGGCAGAGGTCGTAGGCCAGCGGCAGGCGCTGGAGCGCCGGCTCGTCGAGGCCGAGCACGCCGTTGTGGCGGCGGTGCGCGCCGTGGCCGACCGTCGCGAGGGCCTGGCGAAGCTCGCCGGGCAGGTCAACGCGTTGCGGACCCGGGCCACCGCGGCGCGCGACGAGAGCGCCCGGCTGTCCGCTGCCGCTGCCGATGCCCGCCAGCGCGCGGCGCACGCGGACGCCGAACTGACCCGGGTGCAGGCCGATGTCGGCCTGCTCGACGCCGGCGAGCTGGGCCTCGACACCCGGCACGAAAAGGCCGTCGCGGCGTTCGACGCGATCGAGGCGCGGGTTCGCGAGCTGGCCGAAGCCGAGCGTGAGGCCGAGCGCCAGCGCTCCACCTGGACTGCGCGCGCCGACGCGCTCGTGGTCGGGCTCACCCGCAAGGACGGCACGGCGGCGCTGCTCGGTGCCGACGCCAAGCTGCCCGGCCTGCTCGGCTCGGTCGCCGCGTTGCTGACCGTCGACTCCGGATACGAAGCCGCAGTCGCCGGCGCGCTCGGCGCCATCGCCGACGCAGTCGCCGTGGCGTCGGTGGACGACGCGGTGCAGGCGCTGGAGATCCTCAAGGTGGAAGACGGCGGCCGCGCCGGGCTGCTGGTCGGGGCAGGGTTCGGTGCGCCGGCGCTGCAGCCACCGTTGCCGTCGTTGCCGCCGGGAGCGGTGTGGGCGAAGGACGTTGTGCACGCTCCCGCGGCGCTGGAGTACAGCGTCGTCGCAGCGCTCGACCGGGTGGCCATCGTGGCCGACCTTGCCGCGGCGTCCAGCCTGGTCGCCGATCACCCGGAGATCCGGGCGGTCACGGGCGAAGGCGACGTGCTTGGCGCGCACTGGTCTGCCGGTGGCTCGGCCTCGACGCCGTCGGCCATCGAGATCAGTGCAGCGGTAGACGAGGCGCGGCAGAAGGCCGACGAGGCCGCCGCGCAGCACGACCGGCTGCACGCCGAACTCCTCGCCGCCCGCGACGAGTCGGCGCAGCGACGCCACGAGGTGGAGGCTGCACTCGAGGCACTGCACGAGTCGGACGCCAAGCTTTCCGCGGTGGCCGAGCGGCTCGCGCAGCTCGGCCAGGTGGTGCGCTCGGCCGGCGCCGAAGCAGAGCGGCTCGACGAGGCGCGCGCGCAGATCGACCAGAAGCGCGACCGCGATCTCACTGATCTCGCCGAGCTCGAGGAGCGGCTGAGTCTGGCCGAGGCATCGACAGACGAGAACGACGAGCCGGATACGACCGGGCGCGACGCGCTCAAGGGCCAGGTGGCAGACGCACGGCAGGCCGAGCTCGAGGCCCGGCTGACGGTGCGCACCGGAGAGGAGCGAGTGCGTGCCATGCACGGGCGCGCCGATCAGTTGCTGCGTGCAGCGCAGGCCGAGCGAGAGGCGCGGCGCAAGGAGCAGGAGGCGCGCGAGGCCCGCGCGCGCGGGGCGGTCGTCGCCGCCGAGGTGCGCGACGCCGCCCAACGCGTGCTGCAGCGCATCGCGCAGTCGGTTGCGGCGGCGGCGAGCCGGCGCGATGCCG
>DATFTS010000350.1:0-5636 GCA_035261645.1 Jatrophihabitans sp.
CCCCAGACCCACCTCGCGCAACAAGATCAGGTTGGACGAAGTCGCGCAACAAGATCCGGTCGGACGGCGGCGGCGCGCCGAGATCAGGGTTGGATGAGTACGGCAATTCAGCCGGATAGATGGGTCTATTACACGAACACGTCCGGTCGAATCACCGCGTCCGGCCTGCGTGTGTACCACATGTCCGCGTCCCCGTCGGGACGATCCGTCGTCCTGGAAGCGGCCCATGACAGCGGCTACGGGGAGCTTGTTCTTGCGTCAGCACTGTGGCGTGCCGGTGCTGTCATCACCGCGGGATCGGCGATCGCCCGCTACGGAGTGATGCGAATGTGGCTAACGATGATGCACCGCCCCGATGGGGTGATGTCATAGTTGACCGCGTAGTCATCCGGGTTCGGCTCCACCAGGCGTTCCTCAGGCATAGCCACAGGATGACGCACCGCGGCGTAACCCACTACTGGGACTGACGCGCCGCCAAGATCGAGCCAAGACAACAGCGCTCACGTTTGCGGCGTGATCCTGCGCATGATTCGCCCAGGCGGCGTGGGTCGAGCTCGCGCAGCAGGTCGCGGCAGTCGGCTAGGCGGATGCGGGAATCAAGGAGGGGTGGTGAGCACCGTGCGGAGCTCGGCGACGCGACGCGCGAGCGGCGCGCAGCCCAACCGTGTCGCGATGTCAGCTGCCTCATCGATCAGCTCTTCGGCGGCGCTGCACACCGTCGCGTAGTCCAACAGCGCGTGTGCCAGGTGGAACGGGCTGCCGGCGGCACGCAGCTGGCTGATTGCGGTGTCAAAGACGGTGCGGGCGGCGTCCGGATCGCGAGGCGCCGTGCGCTTGGCGTCGGCGAGGAGCCGTTCGGCGCGCAGCAGCGCAGGCACGTGTCCGACCGGATGTTCGTCGAGCGCGCCGAGCAGCGTCGTCACGGCGTTGTCATCGTCCAACTCGAACGCGGTCCGCAGCGCAGCTGGCCAGCCGAGCAAGGAGAAGGGACTGTTCAGCGCGAGCGGCGCCATCACCTCGGTGACCGAGCGCGCCGCGTCAAGCGCGTCGGCACGCTCGTCGGCGGCCGTCGCGATGACTGCGTCGACCAGGACACAGAACGCCCGCTCCTGCGGGTCCTCGGACGCGCGGTAGCTCGGCATCGACGCGTGCGCACGCGCCGTGTCGACATCGCCGCGCAGGCCGGCGAGCAACGCGGTCAGGCCTGGAAAGTCGTCGCGCCGGGTGCCGTAGCGCTCGGTGGCCTCGGCGGTGAATGCCACCGCCTGGTCCCAGTCACCGACGAGGACGCTCGCGAGCACGAAGTTCGAGGCCGCGATGCCGGCCATCGCCGGGTCGCCCAGCTGGCCGGCCAGGCCGTATGCGGTGCGCGTAACGGCGATGGTCTCGCGGGGGTCGTAGGAGAGGGACGCCTCGGACATGTTGATCAGCGTGCGCGCGAGGCCCACGGTGTCGCCGGCGCGCTCGGCGAGGAAGACCGCGTGGCGGTACATCGCGACGGCGCGTGGCAGCTGGTTCGCGTACGTGTAGGCCGTGCCGCGCACCTGGAACAGGTCGGCCAGCACCGCGTCGCCGACGTCGAGCTCCTGGGCGAGCACGAGCGCTTCCTCGCTCAGCTCCGACCCGATCGGCGCGCCGTCCCAGGTCTCGAGCACCGCCAGCTCACGTAGTGCCGTGACCGTGTCCTCGTCCGGTGCCGGCCGCAGCGTCTGCGCGGCCGGGGTTAGCAGCGCGCGCGCCTCGATGATCCGCCCCAGGAAGCTGAGCGCGGTGCCGGCCTGCACCAACGCGCGCGCCTGGCCGCGCACGTCGCCGGCGGCGGCGTAGAGCTCCGCGGCTTCGTTGGCGAGTTCATGCATGCGCTGGTAGTCGGCCGCGTGACGCCCGGTCTTCGCGGCGCGCACCAGCAGATCGGCCGCTGCGATTCCGGTGGCGTCGAGCGCGCGGCTGAGCTCGGCCGCCTCGGCGAAATCCTCGACCGCCCGCGACGGTGCCCCCGCCGAACGGGCCCGCTCGGCCGCCCTCGTCAGCGCCTCGATCGCCAATGCGGCGATCTCCGCGTTGTCCGGATCACCGCGCACCGCGTCGAGAGCATCGCGGTAGTGCCGCGCGACGACCTCCATGATCTCGTCGCCGTCGAAGACGTTACGGAGGTGTGCTGCCACAGCGAGATGGCGTGCCTTGCGATCGCGGCGGGACAAGGTGTCGTAGGCGACCTGGCGCAGCATGTTCTGCCGGAAGAAGTACGCGCCGCGTTGCGGTGAGAGCGGATCCGATGAGATGCCGAGTATGTCGCGGCGACCTAGTTCCGCGAGGGCCTGCGCCACGTCATCGGCCGGGCGGCCGGAGACCGCGACGAGCGCTTCGGCGGGGAAGTTGGTGCCGAGCACCGCGGCGTCCGCGAGCAAGGTGCGCAGCTCCGGCGACAACGCGTCGAGCCGGGCGGCGAGCAGGCCGTGCAGGCTGTCGGGCACCTGCAGCGAGCCGACATCACCCACCAGGCGGTACTCGCCTTTCTTGGGCACGACGACGTCCTGGTCGATCAGCGAGCGAATGGTCTCGATCGCGAACAGCGGATTGCCCTGCGCCTGCGAGGCGATGGCTGCAACGGCGTCGGACGGCATGCCGGGTACGAGCGCCTCGAGCATCGCGCTCATCGAACGGTCGTCCAGCGGGTCGAGGCTCAGGTGCGTGCGGTTGCGCCCGACCCCGACTTCCGCACGCCGTTCGGTGAGTTCCGGACGGCTGAACAACAGCACGTACATCGCCCGCTGCGCCTGGTCGACGAGTTGGTCGAGGAAGTCGAGCAGCGCCGGGTCGGCGTGCTGGCCGTCCTCTATGAGCATTACGACCGGTTCCTTCTCGGCCAGCCGTTCGAAGAACAGCCGCCAACCGGCGAACAGCTCGTCGCGGCTCAGTGGAACGGCGTCGGTGGACCCGTACGGGACGCCCAGCAGCCGAGCCAGTCTCGGTCCGACCATGCCGCGCTCGTGCTCGTCCGGCACGATCGCCGCGAGCTGGTCGGCCAGCTTGCCTGCTGCGACGTCGAGCGGATCCTCCTCGGCGATCCCGAAGCGCTGCCGGACCATCTCGGCCACCGCCCAGTAGGCGATGCCCTCGCCGTAGGACAGGCACCGGCCGCGGTGCCACCACACCACGTCGGCCAGCCCGTCGATGTACTTCTCGAACTCCCAGCCCAGCCGGGACTTGCCGACGCCGGCCGGGCCGGAGATCACGACAAGGCGCGGGAGCGCGCGTTCCTGGCTCGCGTGGAAGAGCTCCTTGACCATGCGCAGCTCGGCGTCCCGGCCGACCAGCGGGGCCTCGAGTCCGTCCACGCGCTGCGCACCGCCGACGTTGGAGAGCACCCGAGTGGCCTGGAAAAGCGCGACGGGCTCGGCCTTGCCCCTGAGCTCGTGCGCGCCGGCGTCGCCGAAGCCGACTCCCGCTGCGGCCAGGCGCCGGGTGGTCTCGTCGACGAGTACGCACCCCGCCGTGGCCGCGGACTGCACGCGCGCGGCGGTGTTCACCGCATCGCCGGCGACCATGCCCTCCCCGACCGCTCCGAGCGTGACCGCCACCTCGCCGGTGACCACTCCGGCGCGCGCCCGCAGCCCCGGGATGCCCGATTCGGCACCGAGCTGGGCGACGGCCTCCATGAGTTCCAGCGCGGCGCGCACAGCCCGTTCGGCGTCACCCTCCGCGGCGACAGGCGCACCCCACACCGCCATCACGGCATCGCCGATGAACTTCTCTACGACCCCGCCGTAGCGGGTGATCACCGTGCGGGCCTGGTCGAAGTACGTGGACAACAGTTCGCGCACCGCTTCCGGGTCGCGTGACTCCGAGAGCGGGGTAAACCCAACGAGGTCGACGAACAACACCGAGCACACGCGCCGCTCCGCCACACGACCTGCGGGCTGCGGTGCGGTTGCGGGTGCGGTGCCGCCCAGTGGGGTGCCGCACTCGCTGCAGAACTTGCCGCTGACCGGGCTCGCCCCGCACGAGGGGCAGGATGCTACGAGGCTCGCTCCGCATTCACTGCAGAACTTCCCGCTGACCGGGCTCGCGCCGCACGACGAGCAAACGCCCTCCACCACCTTTGCAGTATGCAGTGCGGCGCACGCGCACGTTCGATCCGATCACAGCGCGCCGTCCCCTAGAGCCGCGCCGAAGCGTGCGGTTCGGCGGCAGTCCAGGCGCGCTCTCGCGGCGGGCAGCCGCGAACAGTGCGCGCTTATCCAAGCTGGCCTCGGCGAGCGGTTCGTTGCGGAGGTACGTATCCCGCTGAGCCCGCTCGATGTTCGAGCCCGGCGCGATGGTGACGGCGTGGTCGTCGATCTGGTGCGCTCGGACGGTTCGGTCATGTGGTCGGACTACGCGCAAGGACCAGACGAATGCTCGCGGTGCCGGGGGCTGAACAGCGGTATGTCGCCGAGGAGGAGGGACCGGGGGTCCGTGCAGGGAGCCTCGTATCTCGAAAAGGCCCGCGAGCGACTCCGTCGCGCCGCCGACCGACCGGTTACAGCCCCTCGCAGCGGCATGACCGTGTGCAGAGCCCCTAGCGGAGAACCACTGTGCTGATGCTGTCAGTGGGCGGCCACGATGGTGGCACGTCGTCGTAGTAGACGTACTCCAAGTAGGACAGGCGTCCGTCGTCCATGTACAACATGATCTCGCCGGGTGGGTCCCCGTCGTTCTCCGGTGCGATCCGGCCCTCAGCTGGCGTGAGGAGGGTAGCGAAATGAACCTCCGGGGCATCAGGGGCCGGGGCAAGGTAGACGGACGGGCATCCGCAGTCACAGTGGCCGACGATGGATGCACGCTTCGCCTGCTCACGAAGCGCATCCACGCCGTCGAAGTTCTGCGCAAGCAGCAAGCCAAGGACCCGGTGTTCGTCCGGGTCAAGCGGGCGCTCACCCGTGAACATGCGCACAGTCTGCCGGTGGTGCAATCAGTGGTCGACGTCTGTCCGCAGAATCGGCCCGCGTTGGACGCCGTTCGGGACGAGCCAGGAGTCCAAGAGTTCGGTGGCCGCGGCGTGTCTGCGTGCTCACGGATTTTTACACATCGAATCTCACCTTGCTGCCGAACTCGGGGTTGGACGACTACGAGCACCGACTCACGTCGCACGAACGCGGCAGGGTCAGCCGGCGAACGACCGGTCCAGCGAGTGCCAGTTGGCGAGCCAGTCGGCAACCTCGGCCGCGGGCATGGGGCGCGCGATGTGGTAGCCCTGCAGCCTGTCGACACCCATCGCGATGAGGTCGGCTGCTGACGCGGCGTCCTCGACACCCTCTGCGACGGTGCGCATACCGAGGGCACGCGCCATCTGCAGCGTCGACGCAACGATCATCCGGCTGCGGTGGTCTGTGGCGATCTGCGATACGAACGAACGGTCCAGCTTCAGCTCGTCGACGGGCAGATCACGCAGGTACGCCAGCGACGAGAAGCCTGTGCCGTAGTCGTCGATGGAGATCTGAATGCCCCTGCTCCGGGCGACCGCGAGAATCTCCTGGGCCCGATCGGGCTCGCCGAGGAACGACTCCTCGGTGACCTCGACTGCCACTGCTTCGCCGGTCAGGCCGGCATCTTCAAGGGCCCGGTGCAGGCGCGGCAAGAACACACCGCTGAGC
>DATFTS010000351.1:0-3545 GCA_035261645.1 Jatrophihabitans sp.
AGACCGACCCTTATGCCGAGCTTCCGGCCGCGCGATGGCGTGGGATCTGGGTACTCGAAGGACATCGCTGTCACCTCCGTGCTACGGGCCGCGCGACGGCCCGGGTCGCGCCGATCTGACGCGGTCCGATCACCGTCCCCGACCGCGGCTCATCCCGTCCGCAAGCGAACGTCAACTTCCGGCTAAGCCGCGCTGAGCGATTCCCCTGCCGCCGCGGCGGATGACTGCCAACCCTTGCAAGTTGTCCGCGCTTGCAGCCGCTATGGCGGCCGGACGGGCGGACAACTTGCGCGGGAAGCCGGGCGGGTTTGCAGTTGTCCGCGCTTGCAGTCGTTATGGCGGCCGGACGGGCGGACAACTTGCGCGGGCGAGCGGGCAGCCGGCGAGGGCACCGCGTGCCACCGCCCCTAGGCGGGCAGTTCGCGGATCCGCCAGAAGTGACCGACCGGTCCCAACCCCGCACCGAGCGCGAACGAGTCGCGAACCGCCTCGGTGACGAACCACTTCCCGAACTCGACCGCGGCGGGCATGTCGAGCCCGCGCGCCAACCCGGCCGTGATGGAGGAGGCCAGCGTGTCACCCGAGCCATGGGTGTGGGCGGTGTCGAAGCGCGGCGCCGCGTATTCGTGCCACGTGCCGCCGTCGAAGAGCAGGTCCACCGCATCGCCGTCAGGGAGGTGCCCGCCCTTCACCAGCACCCACTGCGGCCCGAGCGCATGCAGGGCGCGGGCAGCATCCTCCATGTCAGCGCGGCTGCGGACGTCCACCCCGGTCAGCAGCCGTACCTCACCGAGGTTCGGCGTGAGCAAGGTTGCCGCCGGGACCACCACATCGCGCAGGGTCTCGAACGCGTCTGGCTGCAGCAGCGGGTCGCCGTGCTGCGAGGCTGCCACGGGGTCGACGACGAAGGGCCGCACGTCCAGCCGGCGAACCGCATCGACGATCGCCGCCATCACCGGGGCGGAGGCAAGCATGCCGGTCTTCGCCGCGCCCACGCCGATGTCCGTGACCACGGCTTCGATCTGCTCCGCGACCGCCTGAGGCGGCAGTTCGTAGAACCGCGACACGCCCACCGAGTTCTGCACCGTCACCGCCGTGATGGCCGACATTCCGTGCACGCAGCACGCCAGGAACGTCTTGAGGTCTGCCTGCACTCCGGCGCCGCCGCCGGAGTCCGAGCCGGCGATGGTCAGGGCCGTCGGTGGCTGGCTCGCGCGCATGGCGCTCAGTATTCCGGCGCCGGTGTGCCGCCCCACACGAGGCTGTTAACCTTCGGCTCGTACATTTGCGCAATGGTCGAAGCAGCCGACGAACACGCCGACGGCGCCCCCGACAAGCGCTCCGAAGCCGCGGCACTGGCTCGCATGGCGGAAGAGCTGACCGCCGAACTTCCGCACATCCCGCCACAGGAGATCGCTGTCGCGCTGCGCGCCGAGCAGGAGCGCTTCGTCAACAGCCCGATCCGTGACTTCATCCCCATCCTGGTAGAGCGCTCCGTACGGCGCCGGTTCGGCCTGCCGGCCCAGCAGCAAGCCGGATAGGCCCCTGCCGTGGCAAACCGCGCCGCCGACCACCGCGAACGGGAACTGAAGTTCGACGTCCCGCACGACTGGCAGCTGCCTGATCCGAGCAATCTGGGGGGCCCCGGGGCCACCGTGCAGCGCGAGAGTGTCCGCCTCGAGACGACCTACTTCGACACCGGCGAGCGCGACCTGCTGCAGCACAGCTTGACGCTGCGCCGGCGCGACGGCGACATCGACGCCGGCTGGCAGCTCAAGGTGCCCTCGGGCGTTGCCCGCAACGAGATCCGCCTGCCACCCGGCGAGCGCGCGGTGCCGGCAGAGCTACGCGAGCTCACGCTCGGCGTGCGCGGCGGGGCCGCGCTCAAGCAGGTGGCGACGCTGATCACCGAGCGCGAGATTCATCGGTTGCTGGACGACGACGGCACGCCACTGTTCGAGATCGTCGTCGACAACGTCATCGCGATGCAGATGCGCGACGTCGGTGTGACTAAACATTGGCGCGAGGTCGAGATCGAGCTGCTCGACGGGACCGAGCGGATGCTCAGCCGAGCAGCCCGGTGGCTGACCAAGCACGGCGCCGACCCCTCGCCGAGCAAATCGAAGCTGGCACGCGCGCTGGACGCCGATCCCGGCAAGCCGCGTGATACGTCGACGCTTGCCGGACTGGTCAGCACATACCTCGATGCGCAGGCCGCGGCGATCGTCGTCGGCGACATCGACCTGCGCCGCGGCCGCGACGCCATCCACGCCACCCGGGTGGCCACCCGCCGCTACCGCAGCGTCCTCCGGGTGCTGGGTGCGCTCTACGACCCCGGCCGGGCGGCGTCCCTCGATGCCGAGCTCGCGTGGTACGCCGGCGCGCTCGGCGTCGTCCGCGACCGGCAAGTGCTGCGCGAACACCTGAAGGAGGCGGTGCACGAACTGCCACCGGAGCTGGTGCTGGGACCCGTCGCGGCGCGCATCGAGCAGCGGCTCATCGCTGAGCAGGCGGAGGCGAGCGAGAAGCTCGCCGCCTTGCTCCGCAGCCGCCGCTACTACGCCCTGCTCGCCGAGTTGCGCACCTGGCGGACCGAACCGCCGCTTACCGCCGACGAACCCGTTGCCAGCGTGCGGACACACCTTGACAAGGCGCAGCGGAAGGTCACCCGCCGGATCAAGCACGCACCGCGAGAAGCGGGACGGGACGAGGCGCTACACAGCGCCCGAAAGGCTGCCAAGCGAGCGCGCTACCTGGCCGAGCTGGCCCGGCCTGAGCTTGGCAAGAGCGCGAACAAGGTGCGCAAGGAGATGAAGGCCGCGCAGAGCCGGTTGGGCGTGCGCCAGGACGAGGTCGTCGCCGCGGAGTTCCTGCGCCGCATGGGAGCTGCGGCAGGTGCGGCCGGCGAGAACGGCTTCACCTACGGGCTGCTCTACGCACGCGAGCTGGCCCGCGCTTCTGCCATTAGCGGCTGAACGCCGTCCGCAAGCAACGGCTGGATGCCCGAGCGCGCCTGGATCACCCGGTTGTAGTGCCCGAGCAGCTCGTCGGTCATCCGGTCCCACGTGCGGTGCACCACCGACGGACGTGCCTTGGTGGCCATTCGCGCGAGCGCGATCGGGTCGTCGCGCAACGTGGCCACTTGTGCGGCCAGCACCCCTGGGTCGTCGCCGGACCAGAGCAGCCCGTTGTCGCGGTGCCGGACGAGGTCCAACGGTCCGCCGGCGGCCGTCGCGATCACCGGGACGCCCGCGCACAGCGCCTCCTGCACCACCTGACAGAAGGTCTCGTCGGCGCCCGGATGCACGAGCAGGTCCAGCGAGGCCATCGCCGTGCCGAGCGCCGTCCCGGTCAGCTGGCCGGTGAACTCTGCATCGGGCAGTAACCGCTGCAGCGCCTTCCGCCGCGGCCCGTCACCGACGACCACCAGCCGGACGCCGGGCAGCCGGCTTGCTGCCTCGAGCATCTCCACGCGCTTCTCCGGTGCGAGCCGGCCGACGAAGCCGACGATGAGCCGGCCGTCGCCGACGGACCGGCGCCACGTC
>DATFTS010000352.1:0-1868 GCA_035261645.1 Jatrophihabitans sp.
GTGCTCCGGCTCGATGGCACCGAGACTCGACTGGAACGCGATCTTGGCGGCCTCGCGCGCGTCGGCGGAGATGTCGTAGAGCTGCGCGTCACCGAGCAACTCGCGCAGGTCGGCGACGTGTTCGCCGTTCCAGCTCTCGTCCGGACCGCCACTGGCCGCGAAGGTGTCACCGCATCGAGGTTGCCGGGCGATGTCGCTCGGCTCGTAGAGCTGGGCCTGCATCAGCGCGACGTCGATCGTCCCCTCGCCGGTCTCATGCTCCGAGCCGTCAGGCCACTGGAGCCGGCCCAGCGGATCGACGACCGGCCACGGCCAGCGGCGGAGCACGGCGACGTCGTCGACGATCTCCTCAAGCACGACGTAGCACCACGACCCGAGTTCCTCGCTGCTCACCGGCAGGTCTTCCGGCGCCCATGGCACCGCACTGCCGGGCGGCATCGCGGTCACGGCCGGCTCGTCTCGGGCGGCTTGGTCCAGTCCGGATCGGTCCAGCGATCGTCGCGGTCGGCGTTGACCAGCTTGGGCAGGTAGCCCTTCTGCGCACTGCGCAAGACGCGAACGGACGAGTGCAGCTTGGCGGTGTCGGGCAGCTTTCGGCGGCGTACGCCGGCGAGCACCCACGCGGCGCCCATCTTGTGCCGCCTGCCCGTGGCGAAGGCTTCTTCGACGGTGCACTGGCGTGCGTATGCCCCTTCCCGGAGGTAGAGATCATGCACCGTGCCATCGACGATCCACTTGAGCGCGATCTTGGCCAACCGCGGGTCGTCCTCGAACGTGCCGCCGACGTCGGAGTGGACGCCGGCGAACCAGGCCTCGTCCAGACCGTAATGGCGTGGATCGCCGAGGTACTCGTGATACGGGCGGCGATACTCGTCAAGGGAGACCGCATGCCGGATGCGTTTGGCGTTGAACAGCTGATGCGTGAACGGCCAGTGCAGGTTGCCCAGGCGCAGGACGCCCGCCGCCTTCACGGTGTCCCACACGCCCAAGTAGGTCACCGGCACCGAGTGCCAATGCATCTCGTAGGTGTCGCCCTGCCACGCGGGCGTCAGTGGATGCGCTTCGGTACCCCAGCAGAACGCGTGCGAGAACGCCGCCATGTTGCACCGGTCATCGTCGCTGAACGTCTTGTTGGTGGCGTACTGCGCAACGGCGTATGGCACGAGGTTCTCGGACCCCGGACGCAGCAGACCCGGCCGGTTGAGCATGCCGACCAGTGCACGAGCGGTGTATGCGCCGCGGCTGAACCCGAAGACGTAGAGCTCGTCACCGGGCTGCCAGTGCTGCATAAGGAACAGGTAGGCCTCGGCGAGGTTCGTGCGCATGCCGGACCCGAACGCCAGGCCGCACATGCGCGAGAACCAACGCCCGGCGAATCCCCGTGCGTTGGCGGCCGACAACGTGCCGACGCCCGGGTCGTAGTAGCCGATCTGCTTGGTCGGATCGCTCAGATCGAGCATCTCGAACAAGGTTGCGACGTTGGTGTGGCCCTTGGCCTTCATCTGGTTGCCCGTGCCGTCGAGGCAGATGACGATCTTCCGCGACGGACGTGCCGGTACGGGCTGCCCCTGGGCTGCGGTCATCGTGACCACCCTCCCCCCGAAGGCGAGGCTAGTCATCGGCTGCGGCGCGTCAAGAGAAGCTGCGATCGACGGCACAGGAGCGCCGGTTACCCCGTTGTCCACACCCTTGCCCGCAGTTGTCAGCCGCGTTCGTCATGATGGCTGCGTCCCCGATGAAAGGTATCCGCGTGACCCAGGACAAGTACCTGGCCAAGCTGGCCTCGCTGTTGCGCCAGGCCGAGCGAACCGATAACGAGAACGAGGCCGAGGCGTTCATGGCGGCGGCCCAGCGGTTGGCTACCGCGA
>DATFTS010000353.1:0-1743 GCA_035261645.1 Jatrophihabitans sp.
AGCTCAGCCACACCGCGGTGGAGAACTACATCGCCAGCCATCTCAACGCGTCGCAAGTGCAGTGCAACGGTGGCAACGACTTCACCATGAAGCACAGCGGCGACACGTTCACCTGCACCGCCGCGGGCGGGAAGTCGTTCAAGGTGACGATCGAGAACAAGAAGAACGGCAGCTACCTCGTGCAGTAGCCGATCAGCCCAGCGCGGCCGCGATCGCCTTCTGCAGCCGCGCGACCGAGCTCTCCACACCCAGGGCGCCGGCCAGCTCCTGGAGCCGGTCGGCGTCTCTCGGCTCCAGATAGAGCGCGTCGTCGATGACCGCCAGCGGCACGTCCAGCCGGCCGCGCACCGCGGCGGGCGCCGCCTTGAGGTAGTCCTGCGCTGCGCGGATCTTTCCGGCTGCGCCGGCCGGGAACCCGTTGTCGCCGGCCAGCGCGGCCGCGACGATCTGCTCGGTGCTGCCGAACCGGGTCACCAGTGCCGCAGCGGTCTTTTCGCCCACGCCTGGGACGCCCGGCAGCCCGTCGCTCGGATCGCCACGCAAGACGGCGAAATCGGCGTAGCGCTCGGCAGGCACGCCATACTTCGCCAGCACCTCGGCGGGCCCCATGGCCTCCAGCTTGCCGATCCCCTTGCCGGTGTAGAGCACGGTTACTCGGTCAGTGGCGAGTGCCAGCAGATCGCGGTCGCCACTGACGATCTGCACCGGCTCGGAGTCGCGGTGCGCGAGAGTGGCGATCACGTCATCGGCCTCGAAGCCGTCCGCCCCGGCGCAGGCGAGCCCGAGAGCAGCGAGCAGCTCGAGCAAGGGCGGGATCTGCAGTTCGAGGTTGGGCGGGATCTCCTCGCCGCCGTCCTTCGCCATCCGGTGCGCCTTGTACGAGGGCACGAGTGCGACGCGGAAGGCCGGGCGCCAATCGAGATCAAGACACGCGACCCACCGGGTCGGTTTGCGGCGTTCGATCAGCGCTGCGCTCATGTCAAGGAAGCCGCGGATGGCGTTCACCGGACGGCCGTCGGGGGAGGTGATCGACTCCGGCAGGGCGTAGAAGGCGCGGAAGTACAGGTTGGCCGCGTCGATCAGCATGAGCGTCACGCGTGCACCCTACGGCGCCGTGACGGTGCTCCCGCGCACGACCAGTTCGGTCGGCAGCACGACGCCGGGCTTTCGCGGCAACTCGTCGCCGTCCTCGTTGATCAGCGCGAGCAGGCGCGTGGTGATGTCGAGTGCTTGGTCGACTACGGGCTGGCGAATGGTGGACAGATCCATCAGCTCCGACAGTGGCTGATCGTCGAAGCCGATCACCGCAACGTCCTTCGGCACGCAGAGGCCGGCGTCGCGGATTTCGCGCAGCGCACCGTAGGCCATCTCGTCGCTCTCGGCGAAGATCGCGGTCGGACGGTCGGCGAGGCTCAGCAGATGGCGCGCCGCCTCGCGCCCGCCCTCGACGGTGAAGTACCCCAGGTGTTCAAGGTCCGGATCGGTGGGCAGCCCGGCCGCCTGCAGGGCCTCTCGGTAGCCGTCGCGGCGGTGCAGCGGTGGCGTGAACGCCATGGGATCGTCGGTGTCGCCACCGATCAGTGCGACCCGCGCGTGACCGAGGCCGACGAGGTGATCAACGGCGGTGCGCGCGGACTCGACGTCGTCGATGCGCGCGGAGAGGAACCCGTCCCGTTCGAGCCCAAGCAGACCGACCGGTCGGTTCAGCTCGGTGAGCGCGTCGAACTCGGCGTCGTCGAGGAC
>DATFTS010000354.1:0-2772 GCA_035261645.1 Jatrophihabitans sp.
TACAAGAGCGTGATGCTCGACGGCGTGCCGAACGCAGTGCTCGTGTTCGGGTACACGAACGCCTCCTGGACACTCAAGGCCGACCTGGCCTGCGAGTATGCGTGCCGGCTGATCAACCACATGGACGCCGCCGGCTACACGCAGGTGGTCGCTCGGGCGTCGGCGGCCGATCGGGGCACCGGCTCGGTGCTCGACGAGCTGAACTCCGGCTACGTGCTGCGTGCGCAGCACAAGCTGCCCCGGCAGGGCACTCGCGGGCCGTGGCGGGTGCGCCAGAACTATCTGCGAGATCTGCCGGTGCTGCGCTACGGTGCGATCGACGACGGCGTGCTGCAGTTCAGCACCACCGCGAGCGACGTCCGACCGTCGGTGCCGGCCTGACCCTGCCGTCGTTCCGAGCGACTCGCCGAACCACGCGGCATAAGCGTCGTCGCAGGCAGTTGCTATTACCGTCGACGGCATGACCAGCGCGCCGGTGCGGGGCGTCGCCTGCCTCACCGCATTGAGCCTCGTTGCGGCCTGCACGTCGAAAACGCCGGCTCAAGTCGTCACCGTCACCGTGCCACCGTCGACGGCGCCGAGCACGACCACGACCGCCTCGCCCAGCCAACCAGCAAACACCAACAGCTCGACGCCACCGGGCTCGAGCTCGGCCGCGGCCCTGACCAAGTTGAACGGGGCCTGCGACACCCTGCTGCCTGACGACTCGGTGTTGTCAGCCATCGGCGCCACGACACTGGGCGGGAAGGACGTCTTCGTGGTCGGGAAGCCGGAGCCGAACATCGGCCGCATCGGATACCTAAACTGCCGCTACGGCGTCAAGGGCACGTCCGCGCGCCCCGCTATCGAGATCGGCATCAGCCTCTACACCACCGCGGCCAAGGCCGCCGACCGCATCACCGCAACCGTTGACGACTACACCGGCCACGGCGCGACGTCCAACGACACGACGGTCGCAGGGCAGCCGGCCACTCTGCTTACCGGCGGTGTCGGCGCGGGCTACGACGTGCCGCTGCTCGTGGTCGCGTCCGGCCAGCGCACCGTCGCCGTCAGCATCGCGAGCTCGGTTGCCACTGGCAGCAAAGCCGGCGCCGATGCGACGGCGCTCGCAAAGCTGGCCCTCGAGCGAACCGCGCAGTGACCCGCGCGCTACGGTGCGCGGAATGTACGAGGAGCTGGCCAAGATCGGCCTGGACGCTGCACTGGGATTCACCATCGACGAGGCCGGGGCTGATCGAGTAACGCTCAGCTGGACCGTCGGCGAGCAACATCTGCAGCCCTACGGCATCGTCCACGGCGGCGTGCATTGTGCTGCCGTGGAGTCGAGCGCCAGCATCGGCGCCGCCATCTGGTTCGGCGAGCGCGGCCGTGTCGTCGGCGTGTCCAACCACACCAACTTCCTGCGCAGCGCGCACGCCGGCGTCCGACTGACTGCTACCGCCACGCCGATCCATCGCGGTCGGCTGCAGCAGCTCTGGGTCGTCGAGATCGCCGACGACCAGCAGCGGCAGGTGGCCCGCGGCGAGGTGCGGTTGCAGAACCTTGCCGCGCCCGCGGCGGGGCAGCCACAGTAGGGTCGAAGCGACCGTTGCCGCGAGAGGGGATCGATGTCCAACCAGGCCGACGACGCCGCGTCCGCCGTCTTCACCGCACCGGGTGCGGACCCGCTCGAACTGCCTATCCACCCGGTTACAGAGGGTGCAGCGGGGGCGGACATCAGCAAGTTGCTGTCGAGCACCGGGCTGGTGACCTACGACCCTGGCTTCGCCGACACCGCCTCCTGCCGGTCGGAGATCACCTACATCGACGGCGACGCCGGCATCCTGCGCTATCGCGGTTATCCGATCGATCAGCTCGCGGAGAGCTCGACGTTCATCGAGACCAGCTACCTGCTGATCTATGGCGAACTGCCGACGGCCGAGCAGCTGTCGGCGTTCGAGAACAACATCCGCCGGCACACGTTGCTGCACGAGGACATGAAGCGGTTCTTCGACGGCTTCCCGAGCGATGCGCATCCGATGCCGGTGCTGTCGTCGGCGGTATCGGCGCTGTCGACGTTCTACCAGGGCTTCCTCGACCCGTTCGACAAGGAAGACTTCGAACTCTCGGCCTACCGGCTGCTGGCGAAGCTGCCGACGATCGCCGCTTACGCGTACAAGAAGAGTGTCGGCCAGCCGTTCCTCTATCCGGACAACTCGCTCGGGCTGGTTGAGAACTTCCTGCGCATGACGTTCGGCTTCCCGGCCGAACCGTACGAGGTCGACCCGGTCGTGGCGCGGGCGTTGGACCGGCTGTTCATCCTGCACGCCGACCACGAGCAGAACTGCTCCACCTCGACGGTGCGGCTGGTCGGCTCGTCACAGGCAAACCTGTTCGCCTCAGTCTCCGCCGGCATCAACGCGCTGTACGGCCCGCTGCATGGCGGCGCCAACCAGGCCGTCCTCGAGATGCTCGAGCAGATCCGAAAAGAAGGCGGCGACGTTTCCCGGTTCGTCGACCGCGTGAAGAACAAGGAAGCCGGCGTCAAGCTCATGGGCTTCGGCCACCGGGTTTACAAGAACTACGATCCGCGCGCGGCCATCGTCAAGAAGTCGGCGGACGAGGTGCTCTCGGCGATGGGCAAGCGCGACCAGCTACTGGACATCGCAATGGAACTGGAGAGCGTCGCCCTCGGCGACGACTATTTCGTCTCGCGCAAGCTGTACCCGAACGTCGACTTCTACACCGGCCTGATCTATCGCGCGATGGGCTTCCCGACCAAGATGTTCACCG
>DATFTS010000355.1:0-2121 GCA_035261645.1 Jatrophihabitans sp.
ACGTAGTGCACCCGGCCACCGGCCCGCAGGGCGTCCACCGCGTAGTCCACCGCGCGCGCCACCTGGGGCAGCACCGCGGCGACCGCGCCGGCGACCGTGCGGTCCTCGGCGTTGATCGCGCCCAGGATCCCCGCGGTGGACATCAGGTCGATGTCCGTGGTGCGGGGGTTGCGGGTTTCGGTCGGCGAATCGACGTGCACCGCCTGCGTGGGGACGGTCATCATGCGCCTCACATTTTCTCCGGGCATTACTTGCCGGTTTCCCGCGGACGGCGACGACCGTCCGGCCTGACCCCCAAGCGGTGCGAGCCGACGGCGTCCCTGGTCGCGTCCAGGGCGTTGACGGACGCGTCCATGTGCCGCTGCGCGACGCCGATGAACAGGCAGTCGATGACGGTGAGCTGGGCGATGCGGCTGGCCGTCGCTCCCGAACGGAACGTGGTTTCCCGCGCTGCCGTGGTCAAAACGTAGTCGGCGACCTCGGTGATCGGGGACCGCGGGAAGTTCGTCACGGCGATGGTGATCGCGCCGTGCTCGCGGGCCACCCGCAGCGCCTCGACGGTGTCGGTGGTCGCGCCGGTGTGCGAGACGCCGATCGCGACGTCACCGGGGCTCAGCACCGCGGCCGAGGTGAGCATGATGTGCGTGTCCGACCACGAGAAGCACACGCGGCCGATGCGGTGCAGCTTCTGCTGCAGGTCCGCGGCGACGAACGCGCTGGCGCCGACGCCGTAGACGTCCACGCGGCCGGCGTTCGCGACGACCTCGATCACGCGCTCCAGCGTGGCGACGTCGAGCTGGTCGGCCGTCTCTTCGACGGCACGCGCGTCGGCGAAGCTGACCTTGCCGATGACGGCCGCGAGGTCGTCCTCCGGCCCGATCTCGCCGCCGAGGTTGCGCGTGGTGCGCGCCTCGGTGCGCGCGGTGTCCGCGGCCAGCGCGATGCGCAGCTGCGGGTACCCGCCGACGCCGACCGCCTTGCAGAAGCGCGTCACCGTCGTCTCGCTCGTGTTGGCGGCCAAGGCCACTTCGGTGATGCTGCGTCTCGCGACCTGCGCGGGATCCTCCAGCACCACCTTCGCCACGCGCTGCTCGGCGCGGGCCAGGCCGGGGAGCAGGGACCGGATCCGGACCAGCGGGCTCGCGTCCGCGTCCCGCACGGCCGGCTGGACCGATACGGGCTCGGAC
Source organism: Jatrophihabitans sp. (assembly GCA_035261645.1). GTDB lineage: Bacteria > Actinomycetota > Actinomycetes > Mycobacteriales > Jatrophihabitantaceae > Jatrophihabitans. The sequence continues at coordinate 1,188 of DATFTS010000355.1, forward strand.
GGTGCCGTGCCGACTACGGATTCGGTATCACTCACCGTCGGAAAGTTACTAACCGTTGGCATCTGCGACAAGGCTACCCACACCCTTCGGTCGGATCGCAACCCGTCCGTGTCTGCGGATCTGGATTTGCGATTAATCACTGACCAGAAAGTCGCCAACCAGGTCGGTCTTGTTAACGAGGTCAAGCTAACGACTTGGCAACTTAGTGTCGCGGTGCAAACGGCAAGCAGACGGTAAATTCGACCCGAAGTTCGACGGTCGGCGACAGCGCGGTCACCTTGAGCTCAACTGCCAACCCTCCGCGACGAACGCGGCGGGGTTTCGTTCACCGTCGAGGAGTGATCGGCCGCTCTCGGTGACTTTCACACCGTCGACCGAAACACCGCGACCCGTGTAACTCGGGTCGGTGCTGTAACGCCAGCGCAGGCTCACCGCCGCGCCCCGCGGCAGCGTGCCCGCGGCCCGCCACCAGGCACGGTGCCCGTGTCCGGAGAGCGACGTCACATCTCCGGAGGGTGCGCCCGGCCCGGAAACCGATAGGGCGATCGGTTGCCAGTTCACCCCGTCGGTGGTCGCCTGCAGCTGAAGTGGATCAGTGCTTCCCTCGGTGTCCACGAAGGCGTAGAAGGACACGCGCGCTTGATCACTTTGCGTAGTAAACGGACCGGTACTCAGCGTGGCGACGCTCGCGTTACCCAGCGTGCTCGTCCAGGCGTCCTTTCCGACCTTGGGTTCGACGGCCATCGCCCTGGCCAGCGACGTCGCCCACACCTGGCGCGCGGTGTTGATCGAGCCCCAGTTGCGGGTCGGATGGACGCGGTTGGTCAGCAAGATCGCGAAGGAGCGCGACTCCGGGTCGATGACCAGCGTCGTTCCGGTGAAGCCGGTGTGCCCGGCGGTCACCGGGGACGCCAGCGCGCCCATGTACCAGGGC
>DATFTS010000356.1:0-3856 GCA_035261645.1 Jatrophihabitans sp.
GATCTCCAGAGGTGCGCCGCAGCGCGGGCAGCGGTCGCCGTCGCGGATCTCGACCGCGCCGATCTCGCCGTCCGGGGTGAAGTCCCGTCCGCGCACCACGTTCGCCGCGTGCTTGCCGGGCTCGTTGGCGCCCGTCACCCAGGTGCTGCCCTCGACGACCAGCGGATCGACCAGGTAGCGGATCTTCCACTCGGACAGCCGCTGCGGCCCGATGTAGCCCTTGACCAGTTCCGGCGCGCGGGCGAGGTCGTCCGGACCGGCCGGCTCGGCGACCACTGGCTCGAGTTGGCCGTTGAGTCGCTTCAGGTCCACGTCGCGGTCACCCGGCACGCCGACGACCAGCAGTTCCCACTTGTCGGTGCCTGGCATGTGCGTGCGCAGCACCACGTTCTTGAGCGTGTCGGCGGCGGTGGTCGGGTAGCCCAACTCGTTCATCCGCTCGACGAGCGTCTCGATCGTGGGCGTTTCGGGCGTGTCCAGCACGTCCTGCGGTGGGTGCGCCGCCGGATCCTCCGGTTTCGGCGCGGCGATCTCGACCGCCTCGGTGTTCGCCGCGTAGTCGCAGTTCGTGCATTGGACAAAGGTGTCCTCTCCGGACGGCGCCGGTGCGAGGAACTCCTCCGACGCCGAGCCGCCCATGGCGCCCGAGACTGCGAACACGATCTTGTAGGTCATGCCCAGACGGGTGAAGATCCGCTCGTAAGCGTCCCGGTGCGCCTTGTAGGAGGTGGCCAAGCCCTCATCGGTGAGGTCGAAGGAGTAGGAGTCCTTCATGACGAACTCGCGGGCCCGCAGGATGCCCGCCCGGGGCCGCGCCTCGTCGCGGTACTTCGTCTGGATCTGGTAGAGCGAGAGCGGGTAGTCCTTGTAGGACGAGTACTCCCCCTTCACGAGCAGCGTGAACAGCTCCTCGTGTGTCGGGCCGAGGATGTAGTCGGCGCCCTTCCGGTCGGTGATCTTGAACAGGATGTCGTAGTAATCCTGATAGCGCCCGCTCTGCTCGAAGATCTCGCGCGGGATCAGCGCCGGGAAGTGCACCTCCTGCGAGCCGATCCCGTTCATCTCTTCCCGCACGATGCGCTCGATGTTCTGCACCATGATCACGCCCAGCGGCAGCCAGGAGTAGATGCCGGGTGCTACTCGCCGCACGTAGCCGGCGCGCACCAGCAACTTATGGCTGGGCACCTCGGCGTCGGCCGGGTCGTCGCGCAGCGTCCGAAGGAACAGCGTGGAGAGTCGAAGCACGCGTTGAAGGCTATCCGCGCCCCTGAGCCCGTTTGCACCCCACAGCCCGTTTGCACCCGCAGCGGCTGCTATCGCGCAGGCGATCGCAGCGCGGACGGGTGCAAACCGGGGGAAACGCGGTTGCGAGCGGTTGCAGACTGGGGCACAAGCCTGCCGGATTTACCGGCGGATCACCGGAGGGGGTGACCCGGATGTCTCAGATCGTTGCCCGGGTGTGCTCCCGCCGGCGCGCTGTCCAGGCGTCGCTCGGCCACTCACCCATTCACTTGCGCGCCGACCGCTGACACCGCTCCTCGGCCGGTGCGCCCGCCGAGGAGATCCCTTGTGACGCAGTACGAACTCGACGACGACCTGCCCTTCGACGAACCGCCCTTCTCCACCTGGGACGTCGCGCAGCACGGCCCCGACCCCATCCCCGACTGGGTCGTCACCGACCTCAACGCTCTCGACGCCGAACTGGGCGTCCTCAAGACCGGCAAGGAAGCCGATGTCCACCTCGTCCGCCGCTCAGTGCCGGACGGGCCGGAGTGCCTGCTCGCGGCCAAGCGCTACCGCGGCAGCGACCACCGCATGTTCCATCGCGACGCCGGCTACCAAGAGGGCCGGCGCACCCGCAAGTCGCGCGACGCCCGTGCGATCGCAAAGCGCACCTCGTACGGCCGCGACCTGGCTGCCGGGAAATGGGCAGCCGCCGAGTTCGACGCGCTCGGACGTCTGTGGTCGCTCGGCGCGCCCGTCCCCTACCCGGTGCAGCTCAATGGCAGCGAGTTGATGCTCGAGTTCGTCGGTGAGGCGGACGGAACTGCGGCGCCGCGCCTCGCCCAGTGCCGTCCCACACGTACCGAACTCGGCGATCTCTTCGACCAGTGCGTGCAGGCCATGCTGGCGCTGGCCCGAGCCGGCTACGCCCACGGAGACCTGTCGGCGTACAACATCCTGATTCATCACGACCGGCTGGTGCTGATCGACCTGCCGCAGATCGTCGACGTCGTGGCCAACCCGCAAGGCCCCGCCTACCTCGAACGCGACTGCGCGAACGTCTGCCAGTGGTTCCGCAGCCATGGGCTGGCCTCCCCCGAGCTCGACCACCTCTTCGGAGACTTGATGGCCGAAGCGGTGGCGGGCTGAGGGTGCAAACCGGCAGAAAGCTGTGAACTGGCCGTATCGTTCGGCGCGTGACGCACTTCGACCTGGTTGTCGTCGGGTCCGGGTCCGGGAACTCCCTGGTGACTCCGGACCTGGGCGACTGGCGGATCGCCGTCGTCGAGCAAGGCCGCTTCGGCGGGACGTGCGTCAACGTCGGCTGCATCCCTACGAAGATGTTCGTCTACCCGGCCGACGCGGCCGCGACCGCCCGCGACTGGGACCGCCTCAACATCCACGGCCCGACACCGACCGCGGACTGGGCTGCGTTGCGCGACCGGATCTTTCACCGCGTCGACTCGATCTCGGTCAGCGGCCGCGAGTACCGCGCAGCCGGCTCGCCGAACGTCACGCTTTTCGCGACGCACGCCGAGTTCGCCGGCGACCGCACCCTGCGCCTGGCGACCGGCGAAACCCTGACGGCCGACCACATCGTGCTGGCGACCGGCACGCGTGCGTGGGTACCGGACGTGGTTGCCGGAAGCGGTGTCCCGTTCCACACGTCAGACACGATCATGCACATCGACGCGCTGCCGGAGCGGCTGGTCATCCTCGGCGGTGGCGTCATCGCGGCAGAGTTCGCGCATGTCTTCTCCGCCTTCGGCGCGGACGTCACCGTGCTCGCCAGACACGGCCTGTTGCGCCACCTCGACCACGAGGTGATCAGCCTCTTCACCAAGGTGGTGCAGGACCGTTGGCACCTGCACACGGACGTCGAGCCGGTGACGGTGTCCGGCAGCGCCGGCGACATCCACGTCGAGCTCAGCGACGGCGCGACCGTGCACGGCGACATGCTGCTCGTCGCCACCGGCCGCGTCCCCAACGGCGACCGCCTGAACCTCGCGGCCGGTGGCGTGGACACGTACCCGAACGGCCGAATCGTGGTGGACGAGTACCAGCGCACCAGCGCTCTCGGCGTGTGGTCACTTGGGGACGCGTCGTCGGCGCACCTGCTCAAGCACGTCGCGAACCACGAAGCGCGCACCGTTGCGCACAACCTCGCGCATCCCGACCACCTGATCGCCTCAGACCATCGCTGCGTCCCTGCGGCGGTCTTCACCCATCCGCAACTGGCCTCCGTCGGCGTCACGGAGGAGGAGGCGCTGGCCGCCGGGCTGCCGTTCGTCGCCGCGACCGAGACGTACGGCAGCACGGCCTACGGGTGGGCGATGGAGGACACCTCGAGCGTCTGCAAGCTGATCGCCGATCCGGTGTCGGGAACGTTGTTGGGCGCCCATCTGATGGGCGAGCAGGCCGCGACGCTGATCCAGCCGCTGATCCAGGCGATGAGCTTCGGCCTGGGCGCCCGCGAGATGGCGCGCGGCCAGTACTGGATACACCCGGCGCTGACCGAGGTGGTCGAGAACGCCTTGCTGGCCCTACGCCTCTAGGTCGGCCTCGGATATCCGGCCGAGGTAGAACGCGCTGCCCTGGTCGTCTCGGCACTCGCTGGTGACGCCGTACGGCT
>DATFTS010000357.1:0-2855 GCA_035261645.1 Jatrophihabitans sp.
GTCAGGGGTGTCGCGGCCATGCCGTGGTAGTGCGGATCCAGTGGAAGCCGGCCATCACCGGGAACGTCGCGCTCGCCGTTGCGGTCTGCAAGGCGGCCGCGGCGAGGAAGGCCGGCGCGACGAACTGCACGTACGGGACGCCGAGAGCGTTTCTGTGCTTGTTGACGACCGTGCCCAGTCCGACGCCGAGCGCCAGGACATACAGCAGCGGCGTCACCAACCCCGCGACAACGACGCTGCGCCAGTACCGCCGAGCATCGAGCAGCTCGTGCTCGACGATTCTCCAGACCGATGTGCCGCGCGGGGCGGCAACGACACCAGTGCTCATCCGCTAATCCACCAGGCTGCGGCCGGTGAGGCGGAGGAAGACGTCTTCCAGCGTGCTCCGCCGCACCAGTGACGACACGGGTTGCAGGCCGAGCTCGTGCGCGCGGGCCAGCGCGGCCTCGCCATCCCAAACGTAAAGCAGGACGCGGTCGGGCAGCGCCTCGACGCGTTCCCGCTCGCCCGGGATCGCCTGCTGCAGGACCGCGGCGGCCTCGCCGTTCTGTCCTGGCGGGAAGCGCAGTTCCGCCACTTCGCGCGTCGAGTACTCCGCGATCAAGGACGCCGGCGAGCCCTGCGCGACGATCCGTCCGTTGTCCATGACGACGAGCCGGTCGCACAGCTGCTCGGCCTCGTCCATGTAGTGCGTCGTCAGCACCAGGGTGACGCCGTCCTGCTTCAGCCGGTAGAGCCGGTCCCACAGGATGTGCCGGGCCTGCGGGTCGAGACCGGTGGTGGGCTCGTCCAGCAGCAGGATCTCCGGATCGTTGATCAGCGACCGGGCGATGGTGAGCCGTCGCTTCATGCCGCCGGACAGCGGCTCGACGCGCGACTTCGCGCGGTCGGCCAGTTGCGCGAACTCGAGCAGCGCATCGACCTTCTGCCCCAGCACCGGGCGCGGCATGCCGAAGTAGCGGCCGTAGATGTAGAGGTTCTCCCGGACCGTCATCTCGAGGTCCAGCGTGTCCTGTTGCGGCACCACGCCCAGCCGGGCCCGGATGCGCGGGCCGTCCGTTGCCGGATCCATCCCCAGGATCCGCAGCGTGCCGGATGTGATGGGTGCCACGCAGCCGATCATCCGCATCGTGGAACTCTTGCCTGCGCCGTTCGGGCCCAGGAATCCGAACGCCTCGCCGCGCTCGACCTCGAAGTCGATCGCGTCGACGGCGGTGAAGGTGCCGAACTGCTTGGTGAGCTGCCGGGCGATGATCAACGGCCCGGACGCCTGTCCCGCAAGCACCGCCGGGTTGCCCTGAGTCGCCGTCGCCTCCACGTCGTGTGACGCTAGCAACCGGGTCGGACAGGTTTTGCCGATATGTCCGCGCCCGACCTGGCGGTCGCTCAGGGCTCGATTCCGGCGCGGAACCTGTGACGTCCCGACGCACCTTTCTCGCCGTCAGATAACTGTTGGGTAAACTCGCGTCCCGTGATCCGGCTAGATAATGTGTCCAAGGTTTACCCGGCCGGAGCCCGTCCTGCCCTCGACCGAGTGTCCCTCGATATCGAGAAGGGCGAGTTCGTTTTTCTCATCGGCCAGTCCGGCTCCGGGAAATCGACGGTGCTCCGGCTGCTGCTGCGCGAGGAGCTGCCCACCAAGGGCATCGTCGTCGTCAACAACCGCAACGTGGGGCGGCTACCGACCCGAAAGGTTCCGGACCTGCGCCGCAAGATCGGTTGCGTCTTCCAGGACTTCCGGCTGCTGCCGAAGAAGAACGTCTTCGAGAACGTCGCCTTCGCTCTCGAGGTGATCAACAAGTCGCCCAAGGCGATCCGGCGGACGGTGCCGGAGGTGCTCGACCTGGTCGGCCTCACCGGCAAGGCGCAGCGGATGCCGGGCGAGCTGTCCGGCGGCGAACAGCAGCGCGTCGCGATCGCGCGGGCGTTCGTCAACCGGCCGCTCGTGCTGCTCGCCGACGAGCCGACGGGCAACCTCGACCCCGACACCAGCCAGGGCATCATGGGGCTGCTGGAGCGGATCAACCGCACCGGCACCACCGTCGTGATGGCCACTCACGACAACAACATCGTCGACGCCATGCGCCGGCGAGTCATCGAACTCGACACCGGACGAGTGATCCGGGATCAGAACCGCGGCGTCTACGGAGTCGGCCGCTGATGGTGCATCGCCGCAGCGCGGTCCGCACACCCCTCGACAATTGAGGACTGGAGACATCCCCTAGATGCGCGCCAACTTCGTGGTTTCCGGAGTCGCCACTGGCATCCGGCGAAACCTGACGATGACGATCGCGCTGGTGCTCAGCACGGCGATCGCACTTGCGTTCGTCGGCGCGGCGGTACTCGCCCGCTCCGAGATCAGCAGGTTCAAGAGCGACTACGAGGGTCGCCTGAACGCGTCGGTCTACCTGTGCGCGTCGACGAGCCGCGCGCCGTGCCAGCACAAGACGACACCGGCCGAGACCGCCGCCCTGCAGCAAAAGCTCAAGTCTGACCCGCGAGTGGCGTCGTTCAGCTACGTCTCAGAGGCGGAGCAGGTTCATCGCTATGACGCGACGGCCACCCCGGAGGCCGCGAAGTTGACGCAAGTGGGCGACCTTCCGGCGTCGTTCACCGTGCATCTGAACGACATCAACAAGGACTTCGTCAGCTTCGTCAGTGACTACAAGCAAGTAGCGGGCGTATCGGCGACGACGAACGCCAGTGATGTGCTGAAGACGCTGCTCCGCATGATCGACGGCGCCCGCATCTTCTCCATCGGAATAGCAGTCGTGGTGCTGATCGCATCGATCCTGCTGATCGCGAACACCATCCAAGTGGCCGCGTCGCAACGCAAGAACGAAACCAGCATCATG
>DATFTS010000358.1:0-3801 GCA_035261645.1 Jatrophihabitans sp.
CAGACCGGCAAGAGCTTCCGCAACGAGATCACGCCCGGCAACTTCATCTTCCGCACCCGCGAGTTCGAGCAGATGGAGATGGAGTACTTCGTCCCGCCGAGTGAGGACGAGAAGTGGTTCGACTACTGGCTCGAGCAGCGCTGGAACTGGTACGTCGATTTGGGCATCGACGCGCAGAACATGCGCTACTTCGAGCACCCGCAGGACAAGCTGAGCCACTACTCCAAGCGCACCGTCGACATCGAGTACCGCTTCGGCTTCGGCGGCACCGACTTCGCCGAGCTTGAGGGTGTCGCCAACCGCACCGACTTCGACCTTTCGACACACAAGCAGCACTCCGGCGTCGACCTGTCGTTCTTCGACCAGGCGACGGGGGAGCGCTACGTCCCGTTCGTGATCGAGCCGGCGGCGGGGTTGACCCGTGCGGTGCTGGCCTTCCTGCTCGACGCCTACAACGAGGACGAGGCTCCCGACGCGAAGGGCAAGATGGAGAAGCGGACGGTGCTGCGCCTCGACAAGCGTCTCGCGCCGGTGAAGGTGGCGGTGCTGCCACTGTCCCGCAACGCCGACCTCTCGCCGAAGGCCCGCGATCTCGCTGCCGCGCTGCGCAAGAACTGGAACGTCGAGTTCGACGACGCACAGGCGATCGGACGGCGGTATCGACGTCAGGATGAGATCGGCACACCGTTCTGCGTCACCGTCGACTTCGACACGTTGGACGACAACGCCGTGACGGTGCGCGAACGCGACTCGATGAAGCAGGAGCGGATCGGAATCGACCAGGTCGAGCGCTATCTGGCGGCACAGCTCCCGCCGTGCTGAGCAGTGTCGCCGCTGCGCGATTGCGGCTTTCCTCGCAGATCACCGTCGATCCTCCGGTGGTGCTCGCGCCGATGGCCGGCATCACGAACACCGCGTTCCGGCGGCTGTGCAGGGGCTTCGGCGGCGGGCTCTACGTCAGCGAGATGATCACCTCGCGGGCGCTGGTCGAGCGCAACCCGAAGACGCTGCGCATGGTGCAGTTCGCGCCGGAGGAGTCGCCGCGGTCGATCCAGCTCTACGGCGTCGACCCGGCCGTCGTCGGGGCGGCGGTGCGGATGATCGCCGACGAGCACCTGGCAGACCACGTGGATCTGAACTTCGGCTGTCCGGTTCCCAAGGTCACCCGCAAGGGCGGCGGCTCGGCGCTGCCGTGGCGCATCGGGTTGTTCTCGGACATCGTGACGACGGCGGTGCGCGAGGCACGTGGGTTGCCGGTGACGGTGAAGATGCGCCTGGGGATCGACGCCGACCATGTGACCTACGGCGAGGCAGGCCTGCGGGCGCAGGACGCCGGCGTCAGCTGGGTTGCGCTGCACGCCCGCACGGCTGCCGACTTCTACGGCGGGAAGGCACGGTGGGAGGCGATCGCCGACCTCGTCGACCTGCTGGACGTCCCGGTGCTCGGCAACGGCGATGTCTGGGAGGCCGACGACGCGCTGCGCATGATGCGCGAGACCGGCTGCGCGGGCGTCGTTGTCGGGCGCGGCTGCCTCGGCCGGCCATGGCTGTTCGCCGACCTGGCCGCCGCGTTCACCGGAGACGCCCATCGCGTCCGTCCCGATCTAGGCGAAGTGGCCGTGACCATGCGCCGGCACGCCGAGTTGCTCGCCGAGTGGCTGGGCGAGGAGCGCGGCGTCGTCGACTTCCGCAAGCACGTGGCGTGGTACCTCAAGGGGTTCGCCGTGGGCGGCGATCTACGGCGCGCGATGGCGTCTGCGTCGTCGCTGGCAGAGCTGGACGGCCTGCTGGCGCAACTGGACGCCACGCAGCCATTCCCGGAGGAGGTGCTGGGGCAACCGCGTGGCCGGACCAGCGGTGCCCGCGCGGTGGCGCTACCCGAAGGGTGGCTGGCCAGCCGCGACTCGCGTGTCGTCCCCGCCGGTGCCGAACTCGACCACAGCGGCGGCTGAGGCCGGCTACTCGGGCGACGCCTGCCCGGCGCCGGCGTCGCCGGCCTCGCTGGCATCGCCGACCTCGCCGGAGTCCTGGTCCAGATGCGGTCCGGGGATCTCGCTGTTGCCGTCGACCGCGGTGCCCGAGTAGAGGCCGTCGTCCGGATCGAAGTCAATCTTCGACTGGTCCACGAACTGGTGATCCTCGTCGTCGCGATCGAGGCGCATCTTCTCGTTGCCTGGACTCTGCTGTTCACCCATAACGGAGGCTTTCCCTGCGTTCCGCATCGTCAATCGTCGGCCGGCCAGTCCTCGTCCGAGTAGCGCGGTCAGCGAGTCATTTGACCAATGCGTCGACGGCCTTCTTCAGCGCGCTCGGCTGCGCCGGCGAACGCGGCGCGCGCTGCTTTGCGGCCAGCAGGCGTTCACCGATCTCGGCGAGTTGCTTGCGACCCAGCGCGGCGCGGACCTTGGGGAACCACTCCTCTTCCTCCTCTTCGATGTGGTGGCTCACGCTCTCGATGAGGACGGTCGTCTTGGCGTCGAAGCGCTCCGCATCCGGGCTCATCGCGAACAGCTCCATGCAGAGGACGTCGGCGACGTGGTGCTCCTCGTACGACTCGAGGATGTCCTCCTCGATGTCTGGCATGAGCTTGCGGACCTCTGGGTACATCACCTCGTTCTCGATGTAGGTATGCACCGTCAGCAGCTCGATGATCTTCGCGACGATCTCGCCCTTCTCCTGGGTGGCGTTCTCGCCCGCGGCCTCGAACCTGCGGAACAGCTTCTTGACCTCCTTGTGGTCTTCTTTGAGCAGCACGATGGCGTCGGTGGACATGGCCCCTCCTCTCGGGTGGTCGGCAGTGACCTACCCGCGAGCGCCTGCCCCTCAATCCGCGAAATGCGGCAGAACCGTCAGGGGAACGCGGGCACCATCTCGCGCTGACGCTCGTGCGCGGCCTTCTCCTCGGGCGGCATGACGTACGGGCCGGGCTTGCGCCGCGGTCCGCCGCCAGGAAAGGCCAGCCGGGCAATGGTGCGGTGCACTGTGCCCCATTGCTTGCGCAGCGGCCCGGTGTTGTACGGCAGACCGTACTTCTCGCAGATCGCCTTCACGCGCGGCGCGATCTGCTGATAGCGCGACGACGGCATGTCCGGGTACAGGTGATGCTCCACCTGGAAGGACAGGTTCCCGCTCATCACGTGGAAGAACGCGCCGCCGTCGATGTTGGCCGCACCGATCAGCTGCCGGACGTACCAGGCGCCGCGCGACTCGTCCTGCACCTCGTCCTCGGTGAACATGAACGTCTGATCCGGGAAGTGCCCGCAGAAGATGATCGCGTGCGACCACACGTTGCGGACCACGTTCGCGATGGCGTCGGCGACGAGGGTCGCCTTGTACGCGTCCCTCGCGGACGCTGTCGGGTCGGCGCCGGTGACCTTGCCTGCGCCGGCGCTCGCGGCGGCGCTGATGCCGGGGTAGGCCAGGTAGTCCTTGACGATCTGTCGGCGGGCCTTCTGACCGATGGCCTTGAGCTCGTCCCGGAGCTGCTTCTTGTCCTTCTTACCGGTCCGGATGGCTTCGAAGTCGAGGTCGTGCAGCGCCACGCCCCACTCGAACGCGGCCATCAGCAGGATGTTGTAGAGCGGTTGGAACAGGTACGGCCACTTCCACTCCTGCCGGGCGTCGACGCGCATGATCTCGTAGCCGACGTCCTTGTCCTTACCGATCACGTTCGTGAACGTGTGGTGGACGTAGTTGTGCGAGTGCTTCCACGCCGCTGCGGGCGACGCGGTGTCCCAGTCCCACGTCGAGGAGTGGATGTTGGGATCGTTCATCCAGTCCCACTGGCCGTGCATGACGTTG
>DATFTS010000359.1:0-6693 GCA_035261645.1 Jatrophihabitans sp.
GGCCAGCACGGAGTGCTCGTCCATGCCCTCCGGCACCGTGACCGGAAGGTCAGCGTGGGCGTGGTGGCGTACCAGCGCCAACCGCCCGTTCGTGGCACGTCGGGTGATCGGGAGCAACCGGGCCAGCAGCAAGCCCGGATCACCGAAGCTTTCGACCTGCGGCCCACCGGCGTTGCGGACGGCGGCGGCGGTCAGCGGGCCGCGCAGCGAAACGAAGTGAGCGGCCGGATTCACGCGGGTGGCAGCCTCGGACACGCCGGTGCCGACGACCACCGAGCCGGACTGCACGAACCGGCCGATCGAGCCGATCATCACCAAGTGCGGTGCTTGTGTCACCGCGGAGGGCGGCTGGAACAGGACTCGCCGGCCGGTCAGCCGCTGAAGCAGGAACGGGCTGAGCCAGTCGCCGAAGTTGCCCGGGAACGGTCGTGGCCACCACGCGAGCGAAAGGGAATCGCTCCCGTCGCCGGCCGACGCGTACGCGGCGAACGAGCCGGCCACGCGAGTGGCATTGCCCTCTTGGGCGGGCAGTGTGCCGGTGCCGGCAAGTCGCTCGGCGAGTTGCTGCACCTCTGCCGCTTCACCGCGCTGGCCGGCCATCACGATGTGTGTCATCTCCCGTGCGCGGCGCCGAGGTAGCCGATCGGGCGGGCCGGGACGTTGGACGTCCTCCGCGCCTTCGTCCCCGTCGACGACCGTCATCGACTCCTCGGCGATGTCCACCGCAATCGCCGCCGTCCGTGCCTGAGCCGCGTTGCGACGCACCGAATCACGGGCAAACCGCATGACGCTCGGCGACAGCGCACCGAGGTGCCCGTAGAGCAAGCGCAGGCCGAGGAACAGCACCACCCCGTCTGCGCCGGACAGCTTGCCGGTGACCGTCCGCCAGAGGACGACGATCATCATCAGCGCCATCGCCGACGTGGCGATCACCGAACCGAACTCTGCAGCGAAGACGCGGGTCGCGATGCGGGCGCTGACTGCGGTGGCGCCCGGCCGGGTGCCTTCCTTGGCGAAGCCGAACTGCTTTGCGAGCTGGCGCTGGTAGAGCCGCGAGATCGTCGCCAGCGCACCTGCGCACAGCACGGCGTTGACGACCCCGACAACCGGGTTGATCCAGAGGAACAGGGCACTGAAGGTGAACACCTGAATGAGGCCGACGGTGACCGTCGAGACCTCGAAACCCTGTGCCCACTCCCACGACGCCTGACCGTGCGTGCGCTGCAGCCCGGACGACTCGAACCCTTTGCGGAACACGCGCACCCGCCAGAATCGCACCAGGTGGTGCAGACCGCGGGTGATGCCGAACCCGACGAAGAAGATGACCGCGTTGCTGATCACTGCGCCGCGGTCGCTCTTGTACTCGCCCGGCCCCTTGATGACGAGCTGCGAGAAGGTCCGAATCACCTCCAACTCGGCAACCGGGATCGCCGCCATCGCGACCAGCAGGACTGCGACAGCGGCCCGGCTGCGCCGCTCGGTGAACAGCCCGGCGAACGCGCGAAGGAGGTCCGGGAACACCTCAGTCGGCCAGATCCCGATAGGCCTCGACGCCGGCCTGCAACGCGGCCTCGATCTCGTCCAACTTGTCCTCTGAGATCTTTTCCGTGCGCAGGTGATCAGACCAGTTGATGCGGCCAAGATTGATCGGAACGATCTGCGGCTCCCAAACCGTGTCGAGCGCTGCGCCGAGCGAGTAGTCGCGGTACTTCATGCCGGTGCCGTGCACCGTGCTCTCGAAGCCGCGGAAGGCGATCAGCGAACAGGGGATGCCGTAAGCATGGCAAATGATCATGACGTGCATTGCGCTGGTGATGACACCGTCGTAGCCGGCCAGCTTCCGGACGAAGGACTCCAGATCGTCGGGGTGCGAGACCAGGATGCCCATTTCATCCGCGCCGTCCGGAAGGGTGACCGGAAGGTTGGCGTGCGTGTAGTGGCGCACGAACGCAAGCCGGCCGTTGGTCGGTCCGAGTTCGAGCGGAATGATCCGCCGCAGCAGGGCGGCCGGGTCGCCCATGCTCTGCACGTCCGGGCCGCCGCTGCTGCGCACCACTTCGGCCGTCAGCGGGCCGCGGACCGAGACGTAGTGAGCGTTCTTGGTGAGCTCGAGGTCGGTCGTCGACACGCCGGTGCCCACCACGATTGATCGCGGTTTGACGAATCGGCCGATCGAGCCGATCAGCACGAGATGTGCCGCGCCGGCGGGGGCGGTCGGCGCGACGTAGCGGACCGCCTCCCCGCTGTGCCGCTGGAGGATCAGCGGGCTCAGCCAGTCGCCGAAGTTGCCGGGGAACGGCCGCGGCCACCACATCAGCGGCAGCGCGGACTCCCCGCCGGCCGCCGCGGCGTACGCAGCGAACGCCTCGCCGGCCTGGATGGCACCCAACTCCTTGGCGCTCGGGATACCGCTGCCGGTCAATCGTGCGGAGAGCTCGCGCACCCGCTCGATCTCGCCGCGCTGGCCGGCCATGACGATCTGGTTCGCGATCTGGTTGCGATGCCGGAAGCCCGTGCTGCCGATTCGCGTGTCGCGGGTGAGCCGCTCGGTGAGCCCGCTGGCGTCCGCCCAGCGCCGCAGCCGGGCTGCCGTCGGCTGCGACACGACTGTCAGCCGCCGTTCGACCGCCTTCGCGGCGTTCAGCGCGCGGCGGCGCGGCCGTCGGCGGCCCGACGACCGCACCGGCTGGTGCTGGATGACCTTGGTCTTGAACTCGGCGACGTTTCCGCTCGAGCCGAACACGAAGAACGCAGGCACTTCGCCGTCGCCCTTGCCGACCACGGCGGCGGACGGGATCACCTGGAAACTCAGCGCCGGGGCGTTGGCGCGCCACGACTCCTCGAGGAAGTAGTCGTCAGTGGCCTTCATCCGCAGCGTCGCCTCGATCTCCGCCGCGTCCGCGATGAACTTGCGTGCGCCTTTGGTCGTGTTGATCCCGAAGAAGCACGGTTCCCAGAACCTCGTCCGCCCTGCGTATCCGATGTTCATCGGCGAACTGAAGCCGCGCTGGAAGCCGATCAGGTCGGCGGTGAAGCCGCGCAGGTACTCCGGGAAGTCCAGCACCTGGCAGTCGACGTCGGTCCAGAACACCTTGGCGTCCGGGTAGGCCTGGCAGACGCGCGACAGGAAGTCGATCTTCTTACGGCATACGTCGGCCCAGTCCTCGTCCGGCCTCTTCTGCACGAGTTCGAGCTGGTGCGTCAGCCCTAGTTCGTCCAGGTTCGCCCGGAGCTTTTCGGCGCAGCTTCGGTAGTAGTCGTCGTCCGTATAGAACGAGCAGACAACGATGTCGCCCGGGTACATCAGATCCCTTCGGTTCTTCCGAAGACCCCTTCGGTCATTTCCGAGCGATTCTGACAGACAGATTAGTAACGCTCTCGAAAAACTCAGGCTATGCTCTGCGCCCGTGAGGATCTTGCCCGGCGTGACGTATGTGATGCCGGTCCTCAACGAAGACAAGTACATCGAACGCGCCGTGGCCAGCATCCAGGCCCAGGACTACTGCGGACCGAGTGAGATCCTTCTTGTTCTCGGCCAATCTAGCGACCGGACGAATGACGTGGTCGCAGGGCTCGCGGCGCGTGACCCGCGCATCCGCACGTTGCAGAACCCGCGGAACGACGTGCCCACGGGCCTCAATCTCGCAATCGGCGCTGCAACCCATCCGGTGATCGTGCGCACCGATGCCCACACCGAGCTGCCCCTGGGTTACACCCGCCGTGCCGTTGAGACCCTCGACCGCACCGGCGCCGCGAACGTCGGCGGTGTCATGGTGGCCCGCGGCACGCCGGGGCTGCAGGCAGCGGTCGCCAAGGCGTACAACAGCCGCTGGGGGTTGGGCGGCGGCACGTATCACAGCCTGGACGCATCCGGCGGTCCGGCCGAATCGGCCTACCTCGGCGTGATGCGGGCGGACGCGCTTCGTGAGGTCGGCTACTTCGATCCGACGTTGCGCCGCGGGCAGGACTGGGAGCTGAATTACCGGCTGCGCAAGGCGGGGTATGTCGTGTGGCTCGACCCCGCGCTGCGGGTGGGCTACTGGCCGCGGTCGTCGCTGAGCGCTCTGTGGCGGCAGATGCGGGCGACCGGAATCTGGCGCGGCGAGCTCGTCCGCCGGATGCCGACAGGCAACTCGCTGCGCTACTTTGCCCCGCCGGTACTCATCGCCGCGGCGGCGATTGCTTTCGTCCTCAGCGTGTGCACGCTCGCCGGCGTGTTCGACCGGACGGGATACGCGGCCGCGTCCGTACCGGTGGCGCACCTGGGCGTCGTCACCGCGGTGGGCCTGCGCAGCCGAGGGAAGGTGCGGGACCGGCTCCGCTTCGCGTTAGTGCTGGCGACGATTCATTACGCGTGGGGCGCCGGCTTCATGAAGGGCCTGGCCCGCGGTGCCGGCGACTCCGTCGACACGTCGCGACTGCGCCCGCTGCCCATGCCCAGCCACGAAACACGCAAGCTGGCAACCGTCGGCGAAGCCCCAGCCGATTGCAGTTAACCTCTGGGCGTGCTCACTCGGCGGACCTTTGTTCGGCTAGCCGCGACCGGCGCGGCGAGCGCCGCTGCCGCCACGCTCGTCGGGGGCGACGCTAACCGGCTGCGGTCTGCCGAACGAGGACGCGTGCTCGTGTACGGTGCCACGCCTGCCGGGATCATGGCCGCGATCGCCGCCGCCCGGCAAGGCGCGGAGGTCGAGTTGCTTCTCGGCGAGAGTCCCCTGGGCGGGATGCTGTCGAGTGGGCTGTCCGTCGCAGACCGAGGTGACGACCGGGTCATCGGCGGCCTCGCTCGCAGGTTCTACGTCGACCTCGGCCGCTACTACGGTCGGCCGATCGCATGGCACTACGAGCCGCACGTCGCACACAAGATCTTCAAGGCGATGCTCGCTACCTATGGCGTCGCGACGAGGCCCGGGGTGCTCGCCAAGGTGCTCAAGGACGGCGCGACGATCCGTGCCATCCGCACGACCGCCGGCACCGTGTTGAGGGCGCAGGTGTTCGTCGACGCCTCGTACGAGGCCAGTCTGTGCAGCGCTGCTGCCACCACTGTCTATGGACGCGAGAGCCAATCGACGTACGGCGAACCTGCCGCCGGCTATGGCCTGCGCGTGAAGGCGTATGAGTTCGAGCCGTCCGGCGCCGCTTGTCGCTCGATGCCAGGGCTGACCGCTCAGCCAACCGTGCGTATCGGCGCGGCGGACAACCGGATCATGTCGTTCACATACCGGCTTTGCGTCACTGCGGACGCCGACCGCATCCCGTTCTCCCCACCGCCCGGCTACGACGCCGAGCGCTACGCCGCGCTGACTGATCCGGCCACCGACCCCTTCGTGTTCCGGCTGTACCACTTGCCGAACGGCAAGTTCGACGTCAACGGTGGCGGAAATTTGCTCGACACGGACTTCGTCGGCGGCAACGTCGACTTCTGCACAGCCGACCGCGCGCGGCGTCAGCAGATCGCCCAAGCCCACGCGGATTACCAGGCCGGGCTGCTGTACTTTCTCGCCACCGATACGCGCGTGCCGGCGGCCACACGCGAGCAGGCGGCCTCGCTCGGGCTCGCACCGGACGAATTCACGAACACCGGCAACTGGCCGAAGCAGCTCTACATCCGGGAAGCGCGTCGGTTGGTCGGCGACTACGTGATGCGGCAGTCGGACATCACCACTGACCTGACGAAGGCCGATGCAATCGGCATGGGTTCGTACAAAGCCGACTCGCACGCGGTGCAGCGGTTCCTCGGCGGACGCGCAACGGTCTATGCCGAAGGCGGCATCCCACCCGAGTTCGCGCTGGTGAGGCCGTACCAGATTCCGTTGCGGGCACTGCTTCCGAAAGCCCGCCAGGCCGCGAACCTGCTGAGCGCCATGCCGTTATCGGTCAGCCACGTCGTGTGGTCGTCGATCCGGATGGAGCCGCAGTTCATGATCACCGGCGAGGCGGCGGGAGTGGCCGCTGCGCTCGCGCTTTCCGAGGATGTGCCGCTCTCGCGCATCGGTGGCCCAGACCTGACCCGCATCCTCGAGGGGCACGGGGTAGTCACGCAGCTTGCGACTTAGGGGCGGCTCCGCTGCGTTGGAGCATGGCTGGAGCCGCCTGTCGGATTCGAACCGACGACCTATCGCTTACAAGGCGATGGCTCTGACCAGCTGAGCTAAGGCGGCAGCGCGGCATCCCGCGCCCACCGAGGTTACCGGCCGACGCGGGCATTCCGCCGCGCCGGGCGGACCGGCACGATGGGCGCATGTCCGCGACCGGCCCGACCGAACCAGACTTGACGAGGGCGCGCGCGGAGGTGATGGCTTTCGTCGCAGGTTCGGCTATCTCGATCCAAGCGCCCAGCGTCAGTGCCGCATCTCCGCTACGACGGCTGCCTGCTCCACTGGAGACGAAGCTGGCCGCCCGCGCACAGGCCGGGCTGGACCCGGTCGGGCACGACTACCCGCGGCGCCAGGGCTGGACGCGGGCGGTGGTGCCGTCCGCCGGCCTGGCTGCCCTCGACGCCGTGGGCGTCGCAGCCGGTGCAGCATCGCGCCACACGCTGCTCGCGATCGCAGCCGGCGTGCTGTTCCTGCCGCTTGCGGCGATCAGTGCGTTGGGCGCGCGCTTCGCCGCCGGCGACCCGCTGCGGCTCACCGCGCTCGACCGTCGTGCGGTCGCCGCGGCGAGTCGGTGGCACTCGCGGCAGGCCTGGAC
>DATFTS010000360.1:0-9523 GCA_035261645.1 Jatrophihabitans sp.
GCGTCTCACCGCGCTGCCCGACCAAGGCCTGCAGGTCACCGCCGACGATCGCCACGACGGCACGGTCGTTCTCGACGTCGAGGTCGATGTCACCGTCATAGTCCACGATGTCGAGCAGCCGCTCGAGGTAGTCCGCGGCGATGTCTCCCTCGCGCACTAGGAGGCCGTCGCCCCCTTCGGCGCCGCGCCCCGTGTCGCCGTCGAGCCCAGTGTCGCCGTCGAGCCCAGTGTCGCCGTCGAGCTCACTGTCGCCGTCGAGCTCAGCTTCGCCGTCGAGCTCAGCTTCGCCGTCGCGCTCGGCACCGCTCGCGTCCGCACTCTGCTCGCTGTCCTCATCCGCGCTGTTCTCGTCCATGCGGTTTTCGTCCAAGACAGGCTGATCGACGTCGGTTTCGCTCACGTTCGATGGTCCTTTCATCGGTGCCGGCACGGAGTTCGGCCGGCCAGGTCTGCTTGCGGGCCCATTGACGAGGGCTGCGCCGGGATGAGATCCCGGGTGTCAGCGCCGTTTCTTGGCCTGCGTCGCACGCTTGGCAGGCGGTCGCTTGCCGGCCGGACGGTTCGGCCGCTGCCCGGGGCGCGGCGTTGAGGTGCGCGGCGCCGGCGCCGGCTCGGTGCCCTCCGCGGCGCCCTCGCCGGCGTCGACATCGTCCGGTGCCTCGGCCGTCGCACCCTTCGCCATGCGCACCGGACGCTGTCCGGGACGGGGCGCGAGCGTCTTTCCGAGCTCACCCGTCGGTTTCTGCGTCTCCTGTTCCGGCGGGTGGTAGCGAATGATGTAGGCCTGTTGCGCGAGCGTCCACAGGTTGCTGGTGAACCAGTAGAGCAGCACGCCGAGCGGGAAGTTGAACAGCAGGCCGGACGCAAGCACACCGAGCGGGATGACCCACATCATGAGTCGCTGGACGGTCGCTGCCGTGCCCTCGGGAACCGTCGTGGCGCTCGAGCGCACGAGCAGCTGGGTGCCCAAGGTCGCTACAGCGCTGACGACGAGCAGGATAATCAGCACAACCCGCGTCGACGTCGGGTCGCCGCCGAGCTTGACAATGAGCGAGTTGGAGTCGTGGAACGACGCTGCGAGCGGGGCGCCGAGGATCTTCGCGTGCGCCGCTTCGCAGGTCTCGCTCGAGCTGAACGTGTACAGCGACAGCAGGTGGGACGTGCCGTTCCCGTGCGGCTTGCACAGGTTTGCGGCGTTTGAGAGGTGCCGCAGCACGTGGTAGAGGCCTAGGAACACCGGGATCTGCAGGAACATCGGCAGGCAGCCGGAGAGGGGGTTGAAGCCCTCCTCCTGCTGCAGCTTCATCATCTGCCGGTTCAGCTCGGCCCGGTCGTTCTTGTGCTTCTCACGCAGCTTCTGGATCTTCGGCTGCATCCGCTGCATATTGCGGGTGTAGTGGACCTGCTTGATGAACAGCCGGAACAGCAGCAGTCGCGCGGTGATGACGAGGAAGACGATCGCGAGCGCCCAGGACCAGTCCCTGCTCACCCCGATGGCTTTGAAGAGGTCGTGCCAGCGCAGCAGCACCCAGGACACTGCGACGTACAGGAAGTTGAGCACTCAAATACTCCTAGGCGGCTGGCCGGACGTGCCGGCGCCTCGCCCGAACGAGGCGGACGCGCGAATGGTCAGTGCGGTCGTCGTCCCGACCAACGGGCGACGGCACCGGGTCGTGCCCACCGGCATGGAACGGATGGCAGCGCAGCAGGCGCCGCAGTGCCAGCCAGCTCCCACGGACGGCGCCGTGCAGTTCGATCGCCTCGGCCGCGTACGCGCTACACGAAGGCGTATACCGGCACGACGGTGGCAGGGCCGGACTGATGGCGAAGCGATAGAAGCGGATCGCCGCAAGCAGCGCGCGGGCGATCCAGCCACGGGGGGCAGAGCTCATCATGCACGCCCGGGCTTCGCGAGCGCGGCGAGGGCGCGATCGAGGCCGGCGCCGAGTTCATCGGACGTCGCGGTCGCAGCCGGTGGCAAGGCCCGAACCACGGTGCCGCTGCCCGGCGGAAGGGCGTGCAGGCGTTGGGCCACCTGCGCCCGAAGCCGCCGCGCGACCTGATGCCGTACCACGCTGTTACCGACTGCCTTCCCCACGACGAAACCCACACGCGCCGCCGGGAAGCCCAGGTCTAGGCGCTGATGCACGATCACCGGACCGCCGGGACGGCGCACACCGGCCCGGACGACCGACGTGAAGTCGCTCGAGCGACGCATCCGATGCTGAGCGGGCAGCACGGCGAACGGCGACCTGACCGGTCCGCGCGAGACGATCAGGCCGACAGCTCGCGGCGGCCCTTGCGACGCCGAGCGGCGACGATCGCGCGGCCGGCGCGCGTACGCATACGCAGCCGGAAACCGTGCGTCTTCGCCCGGCGACGGTTGTTCGGCTGGAAGGTGCGCTTGCTCACGGTCGGACTCCATCGTTCGGTGTTCGATACGTCGGGCACGTGGCCACCGGGGCGGGGCCTGCAGCGGGCACAACGGTCGCGCAGGCGAACAGCGGGATACGCCGGATCGACTGCTCAAACGCAACAACGGTACCGGATCGGGCGGGTAGGTCGCCAAATCCGCCTGTACCGACCTCGAGGCTCCCCCTCGTGCTCACTCCAGGCTCCCCGTGTGCCGACTCGGGGCTGGAAAACGAGCTGGCAAACGAACCACCGTAAGGCGAACGACATGCAACGCGCCGACGACACGCCGGTTCCTATTGTCGACCTCCCGCGGCGCTGTTAGGTTCCCGCACCGTGTCACCCCGCGGCGTGACCCAGGACCTCAGCCGCAGCGGGGCGGATTGGGGGCACCCCGTACACAGACTGTGGACAACTCTGTGGATTCAGTGACCGCAAAACGCCGCATGAGAAGGTCGAGGGGAGCACCCGCGCATTTCGCCCGTGGGGACAGGACACCGCAATACGACCGAAACCTGGAGTGAGCCGGCAGTGGACGAGAGCGCCGAACTCGTGACCGTGTGGAACCGGGTCCGGCCCCGTTTCGACGATCCGTCGATCCGTCCGCAGCAGAAGGCGTGGATCGGGCTCACACGGCCCCTGGGTCTGGTCGAGGACACCGCGTTGCTGGCGGCACCCAACGACTTCGCCAAGGACTACCTCGAAAATCGGCTCCGGCCCCTCATCGCCGCCGTCCTCAGCGAGGAACTGGGCCGCGACATCCGGGTCGCGGTCACCGTCCAGCACCCCGACGAGAAGTCCGAATCCGGGTTCGACACCGACCTCCCGGACGAGGAGGACTGGGAGGCCGATCAGCGGCTGGGCGTCAACCAGCCGTCCTACCGGCCACGGCACCTCGACGAGGAGCGCGATCGAGCCGCCCGGCTCAATCCGAAGTACACCTTCGACACCTTCGTGATCGGGGCCAGCAACCGCTTCACGCACGCGGCCGCGGTCGCCGTCGCGGAGGCGCCGGCGCGTGCGTACAACCCGTTGTTCATCTACGGCGACTCCGGTCTGGGCAAGACGCATCTGCTGCACGCGATCGGGCATTACGCGCGCCGACTGCAGCCGGGCCTGCGCACCCGCTACGTCTCGAGCGAAGAATTCACCAACGACTTCATCAACTCTGTGCGCGACGACAAGATGCAGGCGTTCCAGAGCCGCTACCGGTCCGTCGACGTGCTGCTGATCGACGACATCCAGTTCCTCGAACGCGCGGAGCGCACGCAGGAAGAGTTCTTCCACACGTTCAACACGCTGCACAACGCGAACAAGCAGATCGTCATCAGCTCGGACAAGGCGCCGCGTCAGCTCAGCTCGCTCGAGGACCGGCTGCGCACGCGCTTCGAGTGGGGCTTGATCAGCGACGTCCAAGCGCCCGACCTGGAGACCCGGATCGCGATCCTGCGCAAGAAGGCTGCGCAGGAAGGGATGAGCCCGCCGCCTGAGGTGCTCGAGTTCATCGCGTCGCGGATCCAGAGCAACATTCGCGAGCTCGAAGGTGCGCTCATCCGGGTGACCGCCTTCGCCAACCTCAATCGGCAAGCCGTCGAGCTCGGCCTCGCCGAGATGGTGCTGCGCGACCTCGTCGGCGAGAACGATGCACCTGAGATCAGCGCGGCAACGATCATGGCCGTCACCGCGGAGTACTTCGCCGTCAGCATCGACGACCTCACCGGCAGTTCCCGAAGCCGCGTGCTCGTCTCCGCACGGCAGATGGCGATGTATCTCTGCCGCGAGCTCACCGATCTGTCGCTGCCGAAGATCGGTGAGAAGTTCGGCAATCGCGACCACACGACCGTCATGCACGCGGAACGAAAGATCCGCGCGCAGATGGCCGAGAAGCTGACGGTCTACAACCAGATCACCGAGCTGACGAGCCGCATCAAGCTCCGCGCTCGCACGTGAGCTGGCCTCCTCCACACACTGTGGGTAGCTCTGTGGAAACAAGGTGTGTGCATGTGGACGACAATTGTGGTTCCCCTGCCGTCCACCGGACAGCCACTCGACGTGGACGGTCGCACCGCCTGTCGTCCACAGGACCCAGGTCGACGGACGCTAGCGTTTACCGGACGTCACCGTTGTCATCCCCACCATTCACAGTTGCGATGACGACAGACGAGAATCTTAAATCTCTGACCGACAACGACAAGAACGACCAGCAGGTGGATTGTGTGGATGAGCACCGACCACCACCGCAACAACCACCACTGGGAACGGAGTCGACGTGAAGTTCCGGGTCGAACGTGACGCGCTCGCAGACGCTGTGGCGTGGGCAGCGCGCAGCCTGGCATCCCGCCCCACCCTGCCCGTCCTCGCCGGCTTGCTGCTCAAGGTCGAGGGCGAGCAACTCTCGGTCTCCGGCTTCGATCTCGAGGCCTCCACCGAGGTGGACCTCGAGGTGACGGCAGGAGCGCCTGGGCAGGCGCTGGTGTCCGGCCGGTTGCTCGCGGACATCAGCCGGGCGCTGCCTCCGCACCCGGTGGACGTCACGGTCGACGGCACCCGGCTTTCGATCGTGTGCGGGTCGGCCAAGTTCAGCCTGCCGATGATGCCGGTCGACGACTACCCGAAGCTGCCGCGCATGCCCACGACCGCGGGCACGGTCGGCGGTGCGGAGTTCGCCACGGCGGTGTCCCAGGTAGCCGTGGCGGCCGGCCGTGACGACACGCTGCCGATGCTGACCGGCGTCCGGTTGGAGATCGAGGCCGACAAGCTCACGCTCGCGGCCACGGACCGGTACCGGCTCGCGGTGCGCGAACTGGCGTGGAACCCGAACGACCCGACCTCGGCCAGTGCGCAGGTGCTGATCCCGGCGCGCGCACTTGCTGATGCGGCCAAGAGTCTGGCGCAGAGTGAGGAGCTCACGATCGCGCTGTCGGCCGGCGGCGCCGGCGAGGGCATCATCGGCTTCTCCGGCACCACGAACGGTCGCGGCAGCCGTGCAACGACCCGGCTGCTCGACGCAACGTTCCCGCCGTACCGCTCACTGTTGCCGAGTGAGTGGGCGTCCTCGGCAGAGGTCGCCGTTCCGATGCTGGTCGAGGCGGTGAAGCGCGTCGCGCTGGTGACCGACCGCAACGCGCCGGTGCGCATGGAGTTCGCCGACGGCGCTCTCTCGCTGACCGCAGGCGGGGACGACGAGGGCCGCGCCGAGGAGCAGCTCGAGGTGGCCTACGACGGTGAGCCCATCGCGACCGCGTTCAACCCGCAGTTCCTGCTGGACGGTTTGGGCGCACTGTCCTCGGGCACCGCGCGGATGCTGTTCACCTCGGCGACCAAGCCGGTGGTGCTGCGGCCCGAGACCGCGGACGCGGACGAGTACACGTACCTGATCATGCCGGTGCGCCTGCCGGGCTGAGCCAATGATTATCTGATGTACGTCCGACACCTGTCGCTCGCCGACTTCCGCAACTGGCCAAGCCTCGACGTCCCGTTCGAGCCGGGGCCCGTGGCGTTGGTCGGCGCCAACGGCCAGGGCAAGACGAACATCGTCGAAGCACTCGCCTACGTCGCGACGCTCGGTAGCCATCGGGTCGCGACGGACGCCCCGCTGGTGCGCAGCGGTGCTGATCACGCACTTGTGCGTGCCGCTGTGGTGGCGGACGAGCGCGAGTTGCGCGTCGAACTGGAGATAGCGCCGGGACGCGCGAACCGGGCCAGGCTGAACGGATCACCGGTGCCGCGGGCCCGAGAAATTCTGGGCGCATTACGCGTCGTCGTCTTCGCGCCGGAGGACCTTGCCGTGGTGCGCGGCGATCCCGCCGAGCGCCGGCGCTTCCTCGATGAGTTGCTCGTCGCGCGCGCACCGCGGCTGGCCGGCGTGCGCTCGGACTACGAGAGGGTGTTGAAGCAGCGGGCGGCGTTGTTGAAATCGGCGGCCGCAGCGCGTCGATCCGGCGATCTCAGCACCCTGGATGTCTGGGACGCCCATCTGGCCGAGCACGGCGCGCAGCTGATCTCGGCGCGCCTCGCGGCCGTACAGGCGCTGCGGCCGCATGCTGCCGCGGCCTACGCCCAGGTCGCGCCGTCCAGTCCGGTCCTCACTCTCCGGTACGCGAGCTCGGTGCCGCTGGGGACGGAGGCCGGCGATGCGGTGCCTGAACCCGCCGCGCTGGAGCAGGCGTTGCTCGCCGAGCTGAAGCGGGTGCGTCCGAGCGAGCTCGAGCGCGGGGTCAACCTCGTGGGGCCGCACCGCGACGACCTCGAGCTGGGCATCGGCACGTTGCCGGTGAAGGGCTATGCGAGCCACGGCGAGGGTTGGTCCGTCGCGCTGGCGCTGCGGCTGGGGTGCTTCGAACTGCTTCGTTCCGACGTGCTGCCCGGTGGCGACCCGGTGCTGATTCTGGACGACGTGTTCGCCGAGTTGGACGCCGACCGACGCGAGCAGTTGGCGCTCGCGGCCGGCAAGGCCGAGCAGGCCATCGTCACGGCCGCGGTCGCGGGCGACGTGCCCGAACAGCTTGCCGGCGCGCAGTTCCAGGTGCGCACCGGGGCGGTGCATCGTGTCCGGTGAGGGGTCGGAAGTGGGCTCAGGCCGGCGTTCGCCGGGTGCGACCCCGGTCACACGGTTTTCCACAGGACGCGGTGGAAAACGGCCTGAGAGTGTGGACGCAGCCACTGGACAAGGCCAAATCTCACACAAACCAGACGCGGATCGGACCGGCGCTGGTGGAGAACCTGTGGATAACGAGCTGGGCAGTGGCACAGATCCCGCTCAGGCCGCGCTGGCCGGGGCCCGGGGAATCGCCAAGTCGACGCGACCGACCAATCGGGACCGCGCGCGCCGGATCCGGCGCGCGAACCTCGCCGGTCGCGGAAAGGGCGGCTACTCCGGCGCCGGTCCCGACCCGGTCCGCGACCCGCAGTTGATCGGCGCGCTGCTCTCCGACTACGTCGAGGAACGGGGCTGGGATCGCCCGCTCGCCGAGGCACGGGTGTTCGCGGACTGGCCGGCACTGGTGGGGCCGGACGTCGCGGCTCATTGCGTGCCTGATTCGCTTCGCGCCGGCGAGCTTCGGATCAGCGCCGAGTCGACGGCCTGGGCGACCCAGTTGCGCCTGCTGGGCAGAACGCTGCTTGCCCGGCTCGTCGCCGAACTCGGACCTGACGTCGTCACCAAGCTGATCATTACCGGCCCGGTCGGGCCGTCCTGGAAGCACGGCGGTCGGTCGGTACGGGGAGCCCGCGGCCCGCGCGACACGTACGGCTGATCGCCCGCTCACGCGCAGGCAGACCCGCTTACGTAGGAACATGCGACAGGGTGGGCCAAAGTAGCTCAGCGGCGAAATGAGCACGCGTCGCGCGCCGTTCTGTCGTCGCGATCCGGTAGACTGGAAGCGTAAGCCCGGGGTGGTGCGGTGCGGCTTATCCGTACTGATCCGCCCCAGCTTTGTGTCTGGATTACGTACATTGCGCCGGCGGGGCCGGCGGGAAAGGGAACATGCCCGTGGCCAGTCCTGCACGAACAGTCGGCAGAACATCCGCCAACCCGTCCAAGCCGCCGAAGAAGGGCGAATACACCGGCAGCTCGATCACCGTCCTCGAGGGTCTCGAGGCGGTGCGCAAGCGGCCAGGCATGTACATCGGCTCGACATCCGAGCGTGGGTTGCACCACCTGGTGTGGGAGGTCGTCGACAACTCCGTCGACGAGGCTCTCGCCGGCTACGCCGACCGCGTCGATGTCACCCTGCTCGCCGACGGCGGCGTCCGGGTCAAGGACAACGGCCGCGGCATGCCGGTGGACATGCACCCGACGCAGAAGCGTCCCACCATCGAGGTCATCCTCACCATCCTGCACGCCGGCGGGAAGTTCGACGGCAAGGCCTACGCCGTTTCCGGCGGCCTGCATGGCGTCGGTGTGTCGGTCGTCAACGCCCTGAGCCATCGGCTCGAGGTGGAGATCGAGCGCGACGGCTTCCACTGGAGCCAGCCGTACGTCAACCAGAAGCCCGCTGCGCCGCTGAAGAAGGGCGAGCCGTCGAAGCGCACCGGCACGACGGTCACCTTCTGGGCCGACCCCAGCATCTTCGAGACCACCAAGTTCGACTTCGACACGATCAGCCGCCGACTGCAGGAGATGGCGTTCCTGAACAAGGGGCTGACCATCGTCCTGCGCGACGAGCGCAGCGATGAGATCGTCGAGGAGGACGATGCCGCGGCCAAGCGGCAGACCCACGTCCGCGAAGTCACCTACCACTACGCGGGCGGCATCTCCGACTTCGTGCGGCACATCAACCGCACCAAGGACAAGGAGCCGCTGCACACCGATCCGATCTACTTCACCGACGAGGACCGCGAGCAGCGGATGTCGCTCGAGATCGCGATGCAGTGGAACATCTCGTACTCCGAGAGCGTGCACACCTTCGCCAACACGATCGCGACGATCGAGGGCGGCACGCACGAAGAGGGCTTCCGCGCTGCGCTGACCAGCGTCGTCAACAAGTGGGCGCTCGACAAGGGCCACCTCAAGCCGAAGGACGACAAGTTCACCGGCGACGACGTCCGGGAGGGCCTGGCGGCGATCATCTCGATCAAGCTGGGTGAGCCGCAGTTCGAAGGTCAGACCAAGACGAAGCTCGGCAACTCGGTTGCCAAGACGTTCGTCCAGCGTGTGTGCAATGAGAAGCTCACCGCCTGGTTCGACAGTCACCCTGCCGAGGCGAAGAAGGTCGTCACCAAGATCTCCGCTGCCGCGCGAGCTCGCAAGGCCGCGCAGCAGGCGCGCAAGCTGGCTCGCAAGAACGCGCTCGACACGATGGGCATGCCCGGCAAGCTCGCCGACTGCCGCTCGACCGACCCCGGTGAGAGCGAGCTCTACATCGTTGAGGGCGACTCGGCGGGTGGTTCTGCGAAGTCTTGCCGCGACTCGATGTTCCAGGCGATCCTGCCGATCCGCGGCAAGATCATCAACGTTGAGAAGTCGCGTATCGACCGGGTGTTGAAGAACAACGAGGTGCAGTCGCTGATCACCGCGCTGGGCACCGGCATCCACGACGACTTCGACATCGCCAAGTTGCGCTATCACAAGATCGTGCTGATGGCCGACGCCGACGTCGACGGCCAGCAC
>DATFTS010000361.1:0-1972 GCA_035261645.1 Jatrophihabitans sp.
AGCGGCAGGTGTCCGCGCACTGCGCGCCGGCTGTGCACGCGCCGGTGGCCGCGGCGATCCCCAACCTGCGCCACGTCGAGTGGTTCGCTGACCACGCGCGGCTGGAGCCGCTGCTCTTGGACGGCGTCCCGCAGGTGCACAACGGCGCGATTCAGCTGCCGGAGGCGACCGGACATGGTTACCGGCTCGCCGCTACCTCAGCCGAGTACCGGCAGGACCCCGATCAGCGGTAGGGCGTATCCAGCGTTTCGTAACGCAAGAGCGCGCCGATGCCGTCCTTGACGTACTCGTGGGCACCGGGCGTGACGACGAACTTCGCACCGGTCCCGACGACCGCGCGCACCAACGCTGCGTCGTAGCGGTCGTGCGCGACGGTGTCGATGCCCATCGCGTCCGCTTCCGAGTCGTCCAGCCCGAACTCGGTGAGCAGCGGCCCGATCCAGGCGCGCAGGGTGGAGGACGGATCGTCGGAAAGGACGACGGTGTCCGCCTGTGACATCCGCAGTGCGTCCGCTACTTCTGCGACGCCGGCGACCCCGAACCGGTGGCGACCGAGGTTCTGCGCGAGGTGCTCGAGCACCTCGCGCCGTTCCCGCCACGCCTGGCGCAGCACCCGGTCGTGCACCGCGGCCTCCAACGCTGCCGTCGATGCGCCCGGAGCGCGGCCGCCCTCCTCGACCTGGTCGACCCTGACGCCCAGGGGAAGTCCCCGCTGAAGCTCCTCGGCGATCATGTTCCGGGCCCGCACGTCGCCCGCGACGACAATGAGGCGGGCGGTGCGCTCCGCGACGAGGCGCCGCACCGCATCGGCGACGTCACGCGCATTGTGCTCCCAGTTGTTCTCGACACGGGTCTGGAAATGACGCTCGTTCCACGCGTCGGCGGAGGTTCGGTGCAGCGGCCACTCCACCTGCCCCTTCACCTGCTCGGTGGTCGTTTCGCCCCCTGCAGGCACCAGCAGGATGTCCGCGCCGGTGCGGTCGGCGACCACCACCACATGCGGCACGTCGGTCGCGCGTTGCGCCAGGTAGGGCATCAAGTGCGGAAGCGGAGCCAGCACGCCCCTGCTGTGCGCGGGCGGGTTGTGCAGGCGATCGGCGAAGACCAGCCGGCCCTGCGTCCCGACCAGCACCAGTCCGTGCGGGCCGGGCGTGCCGTAATCGGCTGCGATCGCATCAGCGAGCGCGTTGAGCGTCGCGCCGTCGGCGCCACGTTTCTCGAGATCCTCCGAGACGTCGCGCCACCGAACCTCGACCTCCTGCGGCCCGGTCTCCGTCGACCGGGTTGCGTCCAGGTAGACGGTGACGAACGGCCCGGTGAACTCGTACAGCGATGCGATCTGCTCTTCACCGGCGAGGACGTCCACATAGCTCGCCTACCCCGACCTGTTCGCCGGGAAACGACGAAATTGATCAGAATTGGCAGGCGTCATGTGTTTCAAACAGCGGTACCGTGGAAAGGACCAAGGAGTCAACCGCAGACCCGGGTGACCTGCCGCGACAGTCGCGGCGGCAGTGCAGATCGGAATGCCAATGACGACGATTTCGCGTGGTTACCGTGCAACCCAGACGGGCCGCGAGATCGATGTGCGATGCTCGGCCGAACTCCCCCATCACCGCCCGGACGAGGGACGTTGCCAGCTGTTCGCCGGCCATGACGGCCCGCACGCGGTGATGTTCGCACAGCGTGGCAAGCGCTTGGTACGCACGTGGAAGAGCCGCCACACCGCCAACGCCGCCGACTACGAGTCGAACGCGTTGCAGCGTCCGTGGATGTACGGCTATCCCTCCCCCGCCTGGTTCGAGCCTGAGGTCGACGCGGCGAACTAGCCGCAGCCCAGTCCTCGTCCCGTGGCCGCGCGCTCCGCCTTCCCCGGTGCGGAGCAGTTCCTGCCTGCGAGCCGATCGCTCGCCGCGCTTCGCAAAGCGGCTGCGGAGTGCCACGGTTGCGATCTCTACAAAGAGAGCACCCA
>DATFTS010000362.1:0-6355 GCA_035261645.1 Jatrophihabitans sp.
GTGCTCGACCAGACCGAGATCGATGAGAAGCTCACGGCGCGTCACCCAGACTGGTCCGGCAACCCGGAGAAGCTGCGGCGTTCGATCGAGTTCGCCGACTTCCTCACCGCGGTCGAGTTCATCAACCGGCTGGCTCCGCGCTGCGAGGAGATCGACCACCACCCAGACCTCGCCCTGCGGTGGCGATGGGTCGACGTCGAACTTTCGACGCACAGCTCGGGTGGGGTGACCGACCTCGACGTCACGCTCGCGGGGATCGTCGACGAGGTTGCCGCCGAACTGCCACAAGCCGGTCAGTCGGACTGACGTCTTACGGCTTGCTGCGCCATTCGCCCATGCCCAGCGCGATGAGCCGAAGTTGGCGCTCTGCCTTGTCCAACAGGGCATCGGCGTCCTCGGGGCGGCGCGGGTCGGTCTCGAGCAGATCCATCACCGTCGTGAGCATCGCCGCGACCATCAGGCTGGCCGCCATCTCAAGGTCGTCGGCCGTCCAGTCGTAGCCCGCGGTCAGACGGGCTAGGTCGACGGTCAGTTCCGTCGTGAACAGCCGCAGTTCGGTGGCGATCGCTCGGCGTACCCCCGCCACCCCGCCGTACCGCTCGCGCGTCAGAAAGCGGAACTGGTCGGGATGGTCGCGCACTTGCCTCGCCAGCACGGCGACGGTGCTGGCGATGATGTCGCTGTGCGCGGCTCGACCCCGGCGGGCGTCGCGGATCATCTGGCGCAGTGGTCGCATCGCGTCGTCGACAAGGTCGACGCCCAGCGCGTCCATCGACGCGTAGTGGCGGTAGAAGGCGGTGGGGACGATCCCGGCCTCGCGCGCCACCTCGCGCAGGCTCAAGCTGGCCAGACTGCGGTCCTCGATCAGCCGCAGGGTCACCTCGAGGAGGCGTTGCCGGGTGCGCTCCTTGCGCTCGGCACGACTCTTTCCCTCCGCCTCGGTGTCGGTGGCGTCGTCGCGATGACGGCTCCGCCCGCCGCGCTCACTCACGTCCCCTAGCTTAGCGCTGTGTACAGGTGATCACCGGAAATAACGTGCCGATCGTCACGGTGCCTCCAATTGACAGTCTGCTGGGACCACTCGCACACTAGTTCAGTGAACAATCGTGCACTGAAACTTGTTGAGGCGCTTGCGACGCCACACGGCGTCGACCGCTACCTGGAGCTGGTGCACCCGATGCTCACCGTGCGCGAGCTTCGGGCCGCCGTCACGCACGTCGACCGCAGCACGCGGGGCAGCGTGACGCTCACGCTTCGGCCCACCCGCCAATGGCGGGGGTTTCAAGCCGGGCAGTTCGTTCAGATCGCCGTCGACGTCGACGGCGTCCGTCGAACCCGCTGCTACTCGCCCTGCTCGTCACAACACCGCCCGGACGGGCGCTTCGAGCTCACCATCCGGGCGCAGGACAAAGGCGCTGTGTCGCAGTGGTTGAGCTGGAACGCGCGCGTCGGTCTCATCGTGGGCCTGACGCAGGCAGAGGGGACGTTCCGGCTACCCGACGTGCGGCCGAAAAACATCCTGTTCGTCAGCGGCGGCAGCGGCATGACACCCGTCCTGGCGATGTTGCGCACCCTCGTCGAGGAGGGCCACCCGGGCGAGCTGCTGTTCCTGCATTACGCGCGGTGCGAGGCGGAGGTTGCGCACCTTGGAGAGCTGCGCCGGCTCGCGGCGGAGCATCCGAACGTGCGCCTGGTGCTCGGCTACACGCGGGACGCGACCGGCGCCGATCTGAGTGGGCACTTCGAGGAGACGCACCTGGCCGACGTCGCGCCCGGGTATGCGAGCGCGCAGACCTATCTGTGCGGCCCGGCTGGCCTGATGGACGCGGTCCGGGAGCACTACGCCGCCAAGGGCATCGAGGACTCGCTGCACACGGAGGAGTTCAGCCTGCCGGCCGCTGGGGCGGCGGTTGGGGAGGCCGACGGCAGTGTCCGCTTCGGCGATGTGGTCGTCGAGAACTCTGGGGCGACGCTGCTGGAGCAAGCCGAGCAAGCCGGGCTGAATCCGGAGTACGGCTGCCGCATGGGCATCTGCTTCACCTGCACGAAGGTCAAGACGTTCGGCTGCACCCGCAACATCCGCACCGGCGAACTCCACACCGACCCCGACACCGAGATCCAGCTGTGCATCTCGGCTCCGGTCGGCGACGTCGCCGTCGAGCTTTGAAGGGAGTCGGCATGACCATCACGCTGACCGAGGAACAGATCGAAGAGATCGGCCGCGAGCTGGATGCCATCCGGACGCGCGTCGTGGAGAACCTCGGCGAAGAAGACCGCCGCTACATCTACAACATCATCAAGGCGCAGCGCGCGTTTGAAGCGACTGGTCGCGCGTCGCTCATGCTGAGCGCGTTGCCGCCGTTCTGGCTGCTGGGGACCGCAGCGCTCTCGTTGTCGAAGATCCTCGACAACATGGAGATCGGCCACAACGTCATGCACGGCCAGTACGACTGGATGCGCGACCCGGCGCTGAACTCCAAGCGCTTCGAGTGGGACACCGCCTGCCCGTCCGACCAGTGGCGACACTCGCACAACTACCTGCATCACACGTATACGAACATCGTCGACAAGGACCGCGACATCGGTTACGGCATCCTGCGGATGGACGACGGCCAGAAGTGGAACCCCTACTACCTCGGCAATCCGCTGTGGGCGTTCCTGCTGATGGTGTTCTTCCAGTACGGGGTCGCGCTGCATGACCTCGAGGTCGAGAACGTGCTGAGCGGCAAGCGCAACGTGGCCGAGAACAAGAAGCTGTGGGAAGGGATCTGGCGCAAGGTCGGCAAGCAGTCGCTGAAGGACTACGTGCTGTTTCCGCTGCTGACCGGCCCGCAGTTCCTCGCGACCCTGTCGGCGAACGCGACCGCAAATCTGGTCCGCAACCTGTGGGCCTACTCGATCATCTTCTGCGGCCACTTCCCGACCGGTGTCGCCACGTTCACCGAGGAAGAGACAGCGGGCGAGACCCGTGGCGAGTGGTACATCCGGCAAATGCTTGGCTCGGCCAACATCACCGGTGGCGACTTGTTCCATATCCTCTCCGGCAACCTCTCTCACCAGATCGAGCACCATCTGTTCCCCGACCTGCCGGCGCGCCGTTACCGCCAGATCGCCCCGGACGTGCGGGCTCTCTGCGAGAAGTACGGGCTGCCGTACAACACGGGGCGGCTCTCCAAGCAGCTCGGCTCCACGTGGTCGAAGATCTTCAGGCTCGCGCTGCCGAGCCGGCGGTCGAGCGCCGACCAGGGTCCGGCGGTTACCGTGGTGGCGAGGAAGGCAAACGCCGCTGCGTGAGTGCAGGAGGGGACATGCTCAGTCGCTTCGAGGTCGCCAAGGACACCGCGCAGGCGCTGACCGAGTCGGCTGCCGATCACGTGGGCCGGATCGCCACCATCGTCAGTGGTGCGGTGCGCGAGATCGCCCACGAGATGGGTGAGTGGGCCAGCGATGCGTTCGAGATGCGCGAGGCCGCGGACAAGGCCGCCGCGGACAAGGCTGCCGCTTACAGGGGCGCCGACGCCGCCGCCGACGACGCCGCCGCCAGGGCCGCCGCGGACACAGCCGGCGCCGACGACGCCGGCGCCGACGACCACTGAATGCCGCGTCAGATCAGCTTGCGCATGACCCGTTGCTTCAGCTTGGTGAAGGGCGGGTAGGCGATGGCCGGATCAGGCCACGACGGCTTGCGCAGCACGGCCTTGCGGTGGCTGAACGTCTCGAAGCCCCACTTGCCGTGGTACGCGCCGGTCCCGCTGTTTCCGACGCCGCCGAACGGCAGGTCGTTGACCAGCAGCTGGTAAACGAGGTGATTGACGACGGTTGCGCCGTTGCTGACCTCGTCCAGCACCCGCCGCTCGTTCTCCTTGCTCTCGGTGAACAGGTACAGGGCGAGCGGCTTCGGCCCGCGCTGGACGTGCGCGATCGCGTCGTCCACCGAGTCGACCGACACGATCGGCAGCACCGGGCCGAAGATCTCCTCGCGCATGAGTTCGGAGTCGGCATCCGGGTCGACCACCACGCTCATCTCGGCCCGCTTGCCATCTGCATCGATGTTGCCGCCGACGACGACCTTCCCGCCGGCCTTCTGCAGTAGTGCGGCAAGACGTCCGGCGTGCCGGGTGCTCACGATCGGCAGCGAGGATTCGGTCGCGAACTCCTTGATCGCCTTGCTCAGCTGCTCGACGAAGGGGTCGCGGATCTTGCGGTCGACGAGTACGTAGTCGGGTGCCACACACGTCTGGCCGGAGTTGAGCAGCTTTGCGAACGCGATCCGGCGTGCGGCCACCTTGAGCTTCGCGTCGTCGGCGACGATCACCGGGCTCTTGCCGCCGAGTTCCAGCGTCACTGGAGTCAGGTGCTTCGCCGCGGCGGCCATCACCGCCTTGCCGATCTCCGGGCCGCCGGTGAAGAAACAGTGGTCGAGCGCTTGGTCGAGCAACGACTGAGTCGCCTGCGCAGCACCCTCGACCACCGCCACGGCTTCGGTGTCGAGGTACTGCGGAACCAGTTCGGCCAACACGGCAGAACTGGCCGGAGTGTGTTCGGACGGCTTGATGATCGCGCAGTTGCCTGCCGCGATCGCTCCTACCAGCGGTGCCAGCACCAGGTGGATCGGGTAGTTCCACGGGCCGACGATCAGGGCCACGCCGAGTGGCTCGTACTGGTACCAGGCCTTGCCTGGCTGCACGCTCAGTGGCACCTTGACCCGCGTCGGCTTCATCCAGGCGCGGAGGTGCTTCTTGGCGTACTCGGCCTCCCCGGCGACCGGAGCGAGGTCGGCGAGCCAGGCTTCGAACGGCCCGCGGCCGAGATCCTTCGCGAGCGCGGCCGCAAAGTCGGCTTCTCGCTCGGTGACGAGCCGGGCGATCGCGTCGAGTTGAGCAACGCGCCACTCGATCGGCCTGGTGCGCCCGCTGCGAAACGTCGCACGGAGCTGGGCAACCGTGTCCGGGATGCTTCGCCCGGTGGAGACGTCTGGGTTGCGGGAGGCTGACACAGTCATGTGACTTGCCCTTCGCGAGGCGGACGTACCGTACGTTACGTTATGCCGCGCCGGCCGGCGACGCGTTCACCATTGCACGGTGTTCGACTTGTACCGGCCATCAACGATGACCCATACGGTGTCGTTGTTTTTCGAGTATTCACAGACCGCGCTCGTCCTGCTGGACGTGACGTAGCTGGCGAACTGTCCTCGCTGATCGGAGTAACACGAGATCGAGTGCGTGCCAGCGGGAAATCCGGAGAGCGTCACGTCGACATAGAAGCAGTGCGGGCCGCACAGGAAGCCCGGGGAGCCCTTGGCAGCGGCCACGGACGGAGTCACGTGCCGGATGTGCGACGGCGTCGGAGTGCTCGGCTTGGCGGTCGCGCGGGTCGTGGTTATCAGCGTCGGCGACGCGGAGTGCGCAGTCGTGTGCGGATGGACGCGCGACGTGCTGGGACGCGCCGGGTGCGAACTCCTGGTTGCCGACGTGGCGGAGGCCGAGGCGAGCCCGGTCGGCAGCGTTGCAAAGGGCGATGTAGAGCCGGCGGTAGCAAGGGGTTGGGCAACCTTGGAAGTCGGTCCGGTCGGCTGGTGGAGCAGCAGGAACGCGCCCAGCGCGAGCAGCAGGCACGTGCCGACGGCGAAGGCCAGCACCCGCCAGGTGCGCACGTCCATCGTCCCTGGGGCGGCGTGCGAGGCGAAGCCCAGGCCGGAAAGGCCGGACTGCCCGTCGTCGTCCTCGATCGGCTGCTTGTCGATCAGTGGTGCCAGGAACTTGCCGCACTGCGCGCACACGATCTCGCCGTCGCCGACACGTCCACACTGCGGACACGTCGTCATTTCGCGACTCCCTCGACTCGCGTGGCATCACACGTTACCGCCGTGCCATCCATTCTGCCGGGCCACGCCGCTACTGCCCTGAGCGGCGGCATTCTCGTGCATCGAGTAGACAAGATGCGTGACGACACGATCCGCGGCGCCGAACGGCAAGCGCGTCCATGCATTTCGCGACGATGCCCTCGGTGCGCATGACGCCGTCGCGCTGGCCGAGTTGGTACGCAGGGGCGAGGTCAGCCCGCAAGAACTGGCTGCAGCCGCCGTCGAGCGCGCGCGGTCGGTGGAGCCGCAGTTGCATGCGATCGCCTACTCGATGCTCGAGGCTCCGCGCTACGCGGAGCGTTCCGATGGCGCCCTGCACGGCGTTCCGACGTTCGTCAAGGACAACACCGACCTGCGCGGCGTGCCAAGCAACCACGGCAGCGAGGCGTTCACCGCGCGCCCGGCCAAGCGCGACGGTTATTACGCGCGGCAGTACCTCAGCACGGGCATGACGGTGCTCGGCAAGTCGCGGCTGCCGGAGTTCGGGTTCAA
>DATFTS010000363.1:0-2236 GCA_035261645.1 Jatrophihabitans sp.
GTCGTTGCCTTTGAAGGTCGAGCCGTCGCCCCAGATGTGCACATCGTCGGATTGCATCGCACGCACCAACAACGTACCGGTGACGGCCCGTCCCAACGGCGTGGTGTTGAAGTACACCCGGCCAGCTGAGCGCACGTGGAAGGCCCCGCACGCCAGCGCGGCCAGACCCTCCTCGACGAGTTCCCGGCGGCAGTCGACCGAGCGCGCGATCTCGGCGCCGTACTGCATCGCCCGGCCGGGCACGCCGGAGATGTCCGGCTCGTCGTACTGCCCGATGTCCGCGGTGTACGCGCACGGGATCGCACCCTTCGCCCGCATCCAAGCGACGGCCACGGAGGTGCCGAGCCCGCCGGAGAACGCTATGCCGACGCGTTCGCCGATCGGAAGGGAGGTCAGAACCTTGCTCACGCTCTACTCTCTCGGTACTTCGGGGGACGGGGGCTGGGCAAGCTGGAGAAGTCGTCGCGCGAGCGCCGGACCACCAGTCGCACCGCGGGCCACAACGAGGATCGTGTCATCCCCGGCGATGGTGCCCAGCACCTCCGGCAGGCCGGCGCGGTCGATCGCTGAAGCCAGGAAGTGGGCAGCGCCGGGCGGCGTGCGCAGAACGACGAGGTTCGCGCTGCCTTCGGCGGAGATCAGCAGCTCACCGATGAGCCGCGCGAGGCGATGCGGGGGCGCGTCGACCGCGCCCCGCGCGGTGAGCGGCGCGCCGTCTTCGGGGACGACGTACACCGGCAGGCCGCCGTCCGGAGTGCGCAGCTTGACTGCCCCGAGTTCCTCGAGATCGCGGGACAGGGTCGCTTGCGTGACGTGCACGCCGGCGTCGTCGAGCAGTGCGGCCAGCTCGGCCTGCGAACGCACCGGATGGTCGGCGAGGACGGCCACGATCCGCGCGTGACGAGCGGCCTTGCTCGTCGGTTCTGCCTTCGTCGCTCTCACTGGTGCTCCAGCAGGAAGGTGAGCAGCGCCTTTTGCGCGTGCAGTCGGTTCTCGGCCTCGTCCCACACCACGCTATGCGGCCCGTCGATCACCTCGGCGGCGATCTCGTTGCCGCGATACGCCGGTAGGCAGTGGAGCACGATGCAGTCCGGGGCCGCACGCTCGAGCGTCGCAGCGGTGAGCGCGTAAGGCCGCAAAGGCGTGACACGCTGGCCGGCCTCGGCCTCCTGCCCCATCGAAATCCACGTGTCGGTGGCAAGCACGTCTGCGCCGTCGACGGCGGTGTGAGCGTCGGTGGTGACCACCACTGAGCCGCCAGTGTCTACGGCGATCCGCTCAGCCGTCGCGACGATCTTCGGATCGGGTTGGTACCCCTCCGGCGCCGCGATCGTGACGTGCAGCCCGCCCGCAGCGCCACCGAGGAGGTACGAGTGCGCCATGTTGTTCGCGCCGTCGCCGAGGTAAGCCAGACTAAGCCCGGCAAGACGACCTTTGTGCTCGCGGATGGTCTGCAGGTCCGCGAGCACTTGGCACGGGTGGAACTGATCGGTGAGCGCGTTCACGACGGGCACTGGACTCAGCGCGGCCATCTCCTCGATGCGCTCCTGTCCGAACGTGCGCCAGACCACTGCGGCGACCTGTCGGGTGAGCACTCGCGTCGTGTCGGCGATCGACTCGCGTTCGCCGATGCCGGCGAGCCGTCCGTCCACGATGATCGGCTGGCCGCCCAGCTCCGCGACGCCGACTGCGAAGGAGAGCTGCGTGCGCAATGTCGGTTTGTCGAAGATGAGCGCCACCGACTTCGGACCGGTCAGCGGCCGGTGCCGGTGCCGGTCGGCCTTCATCTGGTCGGCGAGGTCGAGCACGGCGACGAGCTCTTCCGGGCCCAGATCGTCGTCGCGGAGGAAGTGCCTGGTCACCGCGCCACCTCGTCGAGTGCGGCGACGAGCCGCGGCAGCGCCTCGTCGACGTCTGCCTCGGTGACGATCAGCGGCGGCGCAAGGCGGATCGCGTCAGGTTTGACGGCGTTGACGAGCAGCCCACGATCGCGAGCAGCTGCCTCGACCTGACTCGCGTGATCACCGGCGAGGGCCACCGCGCGCCACAGGCCGCTGCCCCGCACGCCAGTGACGAGCGGACTGTCGATCGTCTCAAGCGCGTGCGCAAGGTGCTCGCCAACCCGCTTGACGTTGTCGAGAAGGTGCTCGTCGGCGATTGTCGTGAGGACGGCGAGAGCCGCGGCACACGCGACCGGATTGCCACCGAAGGTGCTGCCGTGATCTCCGGGCGCGAA
>DATFTS010000364.1:0-3205 GCA_035261645.1 Jatrophihabitans sp.
GGCCTGGACGTACTCATCGACGACCTCGAGACCGCGGTTGCGCGTGGCACGTTCTATCCGGTGCTGCCAGTGTGCGCGGACACCGGGCTCGGCCTCGCCGAGCTGCTCGAGGTGCTGTCCGGCGGGTTCCCCTCGCCGACCGAGATGGATCTACCGGAGACGCAGGCGCTCTACGGCATCGACACAAAGGTGAACGAGTGCAACCCAGCCGGCCCGTTGCTGGCCGAGGTGGTGCGCACGACCGTCGACCCCTACCTCGGCCGGCTCTCGGTGCTGCGGTTGTTCTCGGGCACGCTCACGCCGGAGACCGCGATCCACATCTCCGGTCATGGCGGCGAGGCACGCGGGCACCCCGATCACGACGCGGACGAGCGCGTCACGCAGATCTTCTCGCCGCTGGGTTCGCAGCTGCGCCCGATCGAGCGGGCGATCGCCGGCGACGTCTGCGCGGTGGGGCGACTCGGTATCGCCGAGACCGGCGACACGATCTCGTCCAAGACGGCGCCACTGCTGATGGCTCCGTGGGAGATGCCCGAGCCCCTGCTGCCCATCGCGGTGCAGGCGGCGACGCGCGCTGACGAGGATGCACTGGCCAAGGCACTGGGTCGGCTCACTGCGGGCGATCCGACCGTCCGCATCGAGCGGCACCAGACGACCGGCCAGCTCGTGCTGTGGTGCTTGGGCGAAGCGCACGCCGACGTGGTGTTGGAGCGCCTGCGCGCGACCGGTGCGCACGTCGACACGGTGCCGCTGCGTATCGCGTTGCAGGAGACGTTCACCGCCGAGGCCCGCGGGCATGGCCGGCTGGTGAAGCAGTCGGGCGGGCACGGCCAATACGCGGTGTGCGACGTCATCGTGACCCCCCTGCCGCGCGGCAGCGGGATCGAGTTCACCGAGAAGGTCGTCGGCGGTGCCGTGCCGTCGCAGTTCATCGGCTCGGTCGAGAAGGGCGTACGCGCCCAGCTCGAGCAGGGTCTTGATCACGACCACATCCCGGTGGTGGACGTGCGGGTGACCCTCGTCGATGGGAAGGCGCACAGCGTCGACTCCTCGGATGCGGCGTTCCAGACCGCGGGCTCGCTGGCGGTCAAGGACGCCGCGGCGAACGGCAAGCTCACGGTGCTCGAGCCGCTGGCCGCTGTCGACATCACGGTGCCGGACGCCCACGTCGGTTCGGTGATGTCCGACCTTTCGGGCCGGCGCGCCCGCGTCACCGGCTCCGAACCCGATCCGTCGGCACTCCTCGGCATGGAGCGCACGATCGTGCACGCCGAGATACCGGACGCCGAGCTGACCCGCTACGCGACGGCGTTGCGCTCGATCACCGCCGGCACCGGCCGGTTCAACCGCCGCTTCGCCAGGTACGAGCTGGTGCCGCCGAACGTGGCCAGCTCGCTGCGCTCCCCCGCCGCCGAGTGAGTCTCGGCCTCGCTGGGGCGAATCGCGCCGCGACGAGGCCACGTGAACATCGCCCATCGGGGCAGTCCGCCTAGCGGAACGCCTCGGACCGGGCTACCGTCCGGCGCACTGGTCAAGATCGCCGACAATTCGAGGGCCTGCCTTGAGTGATCCCTATGCGCCGTTCGAACCGCACCCGCCCACATACCCGCACCCTGGCGGACCGGCGCACGCCGGCTGGCAGCAACCGATGCAGCCGAGCGGCACGTACCCGCAGTTGCAAGAGCAGGCGCGGCCGATCCGTGGGCTGGGGGTTGCCACCCAGGTGCTCCTCGTCATCGAGACCCTCGCCGCGCTTGGCCTACTGATCCCCGTGCTGCACGAGCAGGATCTGGTCAACCGGGTGCGGTCCGGGTCCGGGACGGTGTCACTGCACGAGGCACAGCAGGCCGACAACACGCTGAATGCGCTGTCCGGCGCTGTGACGCTCCTTTTCCTGGCAACCGGCATCATCTGGGTCATCTGGTTCTACCGGGCCCGTCGCAACGTGGAGGCGTGGGGACGGCCGTTCTTCCAGCGGCACGGCCGCGGATGGGCCATCGGCGGCTGGTTCTGCCCGCTCGTCAACCTGTGGTTCCCATACATGATCGCCAAGGACATTCTTGACGACACGGAGCGGGCGGACCCGTACCGCCCAGGAGAGCGGCGATCGCGGCCGATGCTGCTCGTGTGGTGGCTCAGCTACCTGGCGTTGTCGGTCATGGGTTTCGTGGAACGGGCGGCGCAGCACCCGCACACGCTCGACCAACTGAGCACGTACACCCACGTGGTGATCGCCGCGGTCGTGATCCGCATCGTGGCCGGGTGCCTCGCTTTCGGCGTCGTCCGGCAGATCACGAACGCGCAGAGCACGCGGATGGCCGTCCCGCCGCCGATGGCCCAGTGGAGCTGACCTCGGTCAGAGCCAGGAGCCTTCGCGCGGCACCTTCAGCAGGGTGTCAGCGCGTCCGGGCTTGGGCTGCGGCTGGGCCTTGATCGCGATGATCGCCGCGCCGCGGACGATGCAGCCGTTGCCGGGCATCGTCTCGTGCATGACGTCCGGTTGCGTCTCGGCGAGCTGACGCCAGCGGCGCGCAATCGCGTTGGCGGCCGCCACGTCGGGTAGGTCGGCGCCCACGAGGACCCGGCTACCGCTGACGAGTTCGAGGAACACCTCGTGCATCGGCTACTGCTTGGGCAGGTTGAGCTTGGAGAGGTCGGGCAGCTCCATACCGGGCGGCAGGTTCGGCGGCAAACCGCCCGGGCCGAACGCGCCAGGCGGCAACCCGGCAGGCAGCCGCGGCTGCGTCGGCCCGCGCCCGCGCTGACTCCCCTTGCCCTTCTTGCCCTTGCGGGAGTTCTTGGACGACTTTGTGGCGCTGCGCTTGCGCATGCCGGGCATGCCCATGTTGCCGAGCTGGCCCATGACCTTGCGCGCCTCGAAGAACCGGTCGACGAGCTGGTTCACCTCGGTGACGGTGACCCCGGACCCCTTGGCGATGCGCAGCCGCCGCGAACCGTTGATGATCTTCGGGTTGT
Source organism: Jatrophihabitans sp. (assembly GCA_035261645.1). GTDB lineage: Bacteria > Actinomycetota > Actinomycetes > Mycobacteriales > Jatrophihabitantaceae > Jatrophihabitans. The sequence continues at coordinate 2,977 of DATFTS010000364.1, forward strand.
CCCGCTCGGTCGGGGTCATGCCGCGGATGATCGCCGCGGTGCGATCGAGGTCCTTGTCGTCGATCTGGCTGATGGCCTCCTTCATCTGGCCCATGCCCGGCATCATGCCGAGCAGGTTCCCGATGGGGCCCATCTTGCGGATCGTCTGCAGTTGGTTCAGGAAGTCCTCGAGCGTGAACTGATTGCCGGCCGCCAGCTTGGCGGCCATCTGCTCGGCTTCCTCTTCGTC
>DATFTS010000365.1:0-3306 GCA_035261645.1 Jatrophihabitans sp.
ATGTCTGCGCCCCTGCAGCGGCCGCCGGTGCATTTCGTCCCGGGATTGATCTGCGATCAGAATCCTCGTGGCAGGCCAGTAACGCGGGGGCGGGACGGCCCGCTGCCAAAGCAAGATTTGCGGCCGCAAGCTGTCGGAGCTTGTGGCCGGACGGGGGAAACACGGGGGGCTCCACTGTGGGCGCACACAATTCGGCGCCGCGCTTTCGGCGCGCGCGCAGCATCGCGACGGTTGTATTCCTGATCGCGGGCTTCTTCGCCTGGACGGGCACCGCATCAGCGGCACCGCCGCAGCCGTGCAGCACGCTCGGCGGGTTCGAGATCGACGGCGACATGAACGCCAACACCTCGAACTGCGCCAACGGCGGGACCGACTGGTCGAACGCCGGCGCGTCGAGCACGACTATGGGTGGGACGTACTCGAGCAGCGACAAGGACCCGAACGACCCGTCCGCCTGGAGTTCGGCCGGCAGCAACCCCGGCAAGGCCGGCTTCACCAAGGTCTACGCCAAGACCGCCGTGATCGGCGGCCACTTCGACGCCTTCGTCGGCTGGACGCGGCCGCAGACGAGCGGCACCGGCGCGTACGCGATCGAGATCGACAACCAGGCCTCGCGCGTCGGCGGCGACGGGTCGCCGCAACCGGACCGCAGCGCCGGCGGCTTCATCGTGTTCGTTGACTTCAACGGATCGTCCCTGCCGACCTTCACGCAGGCCTGCACGTTCACATCGGTCAACGATTACCCGGGCACCTGCAGCAGCAGCACGGCCGGCTACCTCAGTGCGCTGAACAACCAACCGATCACCGATCTCGACGGGAACAGCGTCGACACCGGCGGATTCTTCGAGATCGCGCTCGACCTCACGCAGCTCACCGGCCTCGCGCCGTCGTGCCCCTCCGCCGCGTCGGCCAGCCTCTACCTGCGCTCGATCACCGGCACCGGCGACAAGAACCTGAAGGGCTACGTCACACCCTTCGACGTCCAGCCCGACTCGACGTGCGTCGCGCCGCCCATCAGCACGACCGCGAACCCAGGCAACAGCACCATCGACGGGCTGCAGGTCACCACTCCGGGCAGCACCCAGCAGGACGACGCCACCGTCGGCACGGCGGCCAAGCCGGGCGTCGGCAGCGTCAAGTTCTACCTCTGCCCACCCGCGGTCGTCACTGCGAACAACGGTGACTGCTCGGCCAACGGCACCCTGGTGTCCACCAAGACGCTCAACGCGAACGGCCAGGCGAGTTCGGACCAGATCAACGGCGCGACCACGCCCAACGACAACGCGAACGGAACCTACTGCTGGCGGGTCGAGTTCACCCCCGGCACGGGCGACCACAACTATCTCGCCGGCTCGCACACCAATAGCAGCACCGAGTGCTTCACCGTCGCGCACGCCTCGCCCAAGATCTCGACGCAGATCGCGCTGACCGGATCGAATCCGCCCGGCCTCGGCCTCACCACCCTGGGTGACACGGCGACGCTGACAAACACCAGCGGCAACCTCAACGGCCAGACAGTGACGTTCAAGCTCTACGGGCCGTACACCGGGACCCCGACCTGCACGGGCACGCCGATCTTCACGACTACGGGCACGCTGAGCGGCGGATCGGCGAGCACGTCGCAGACCTACACGCCGACCGCAGCCGGCACCTACGTCTGGGTGGCGTCCTACGGCGGCGACCAGCTCAACGACTCGGTCACCGGTACGTGCGGCGACGCGAACGAGTCGACGACGATCGTCGCGGCGCACATCGACGTCACCAAGTCGGCCAAGCCCGCCGGCCCGGTAAGCGCGGGCGACACCATCGGCTTCGACATCACGGTCAGCAACTCCGGATCCATCCCGGCCGTGAACGCCGTCGTCACCGACCCGCTGCCCAAGGGCACTGACCTCAGCTGGTCGGTTGACAGCTACCCGGGCTGTGCCATCACCGGCGCCGTCGGCAACCAGCTGTTGACCTGCAACCTCGGCACCGTCGCCGGCACGACGACGCTGCCTGCGATCCACGTCAGCTCGCCGACCACGGCGGCGGACTGCGGCGTCGTTTCCAACAAGGCGAGTGTCAAGACCGACAACGGCACCGGCGGCGACAGCGATGCCGCGACCGTCACCATCCTGTGCGCAAACCTGACGCTCACCAAGACTGCCGACAGCCCGACGGTCGACGCCGGTCAGCAGATCGGCTTCACCGTCACCGCCGCTAACAGCAGCGCGGCCGGCACCGGCATCGCCCGTGGCGTGGTCATCGACGACCCACTGCCCGCGGGCGCCGGCGTGAGCTGGTCGATACCGGCCGGCGGACCGGCCAACTGCGCGGTCAACGGCAACGCCCCGACCCAGGTGCTGCACTGCACCGGCGTCGACCTGCCCGCCGGCCAGAGCGAGTCCGTCCACGTCGTCAGCTCGACGGCGTTCGCAAGCTGCAAGGCGTACAACAACACGGCGTCCCTGACGACGACGAACGGCGGACCGCTCACCAAGTCCGCGAGCACCACAGTGCAGTGCCCGGCGCTGACGCTGACGAAGACCGCTGACGCGTCGACTGCGGACGCCGGTGCGCAGATCGGTTTCACGATCACCGCGCAGAACAGCGCTGCGGCGGGCACGGGCACTGCCCACGGTGTCGTGATCAACGACCCGCTGCCGGCCGGTGCGGGCATCAACTGGTCGCTCGCACCGGGCGGCCCGGCGAACTGCGCCATCAACGGCGCCGCGCCGACGCAGACGCTCAACTGCTCGGCGGTCGACCTCGCGCCCGGAGCAAGTGAGACGGTGCACGTCATCAGTGGCACCTCGTTCCAGAGCTGCGCGACGTTGCAGAACACCGCGACGGCGACCGCGTCCAACCACCCGAACGTGACCGATAGCGCATCGACGCGCGTCGCGTGCGCGAAGCTGACGCTGTCGAAGGTTGCTGACGCGCCCACGGTCGACGCCGGCGACCCGATCGGATTCACGATCACTGCGCAGAACAGCTCGGACGCCGGCACCGGCACCGCGCACGGCGTGGTCCTCGACGACCCGCTGCCGGGTGGTCCCGGGATCAACTGGACCGTCCTGACCGGCCCGCAGGGCTGCTCTATCCAAACGAACGGGCAGACCGGCGCGCAGACACTTCACTGCACTGCGGTCGACCTGGCCGCGGGTGAGATGAAGTCGGTGCACGTCATCAGCCAGACCGCGTTTGCCAGCTGCGCGGCCTACGCAAACGAGGCCACGCTCACCGCCAGCAACCACCCGAAGCAGACGGCGGACGCAACTACGACGGTGCAGTGCGCCTCGCTGACCATCAGCAAGACGCCCG
>DATFTS010000366.1:0-3726 GCA_035261645.1 Jatrophihabitans sp.
ACGCCTCGGACCTCGAGGCGTTCGCCGCGCAGGTCGGCTGGCCGGTGGTGCTGAAGGCGGCTACCGGCGGGTACGACGGCAAGGGCGTGTGGGTCGTGGACGACGTGGCCGCGGCGGCCGATGTCCTGGCGTCGGGCACCCGACTGATAGCCGAGCAGCGCGTCGAGATCGTGCGGGAACTCGCCGCCAACGTCGCACGCTCGCCGTTCGGCCAGGGTGCCGTGTGGCCCATCGTCGAGACCGTGCAGCGCGACGGCATCTGCGTCGAGGTGATCGCACCTGCCCCGGGCCTCACCGATGAGACCGCCGAGGCGGCGCAGGCGCTGGCGCTGCGAATTGCAAGCGAGCTGGACGTGACCGGGGTGCTCGCCGTGGAGCTGTTCGAGACAGCGGACGGGCTGCTGGTGAACGAGCTCGCGATGCGTCCGCACAACTCGGCCCACTGGACGATCGAGGGCGCGCGCACGTCCCAGTTCGAGCAGCACCTGCGCGCCGTGCTCGATTACCCCCTCGGCAGCACCGCGCAGACGGCGCCCGTAGTCGTGATGGTGAATCTGCTCGGCGGCTCGGACGACGTGGTGCCCAAGGCGCTCGACGAGCGCGTCCACCACTTCATGGCGCAGTGGCCGGACGTGAAACTGCACCTGTACGGCAAGCAGTTCCGGCCCGGGCGCAAGGTCGGGCATGTGACGGCGCTCGGCGCGGATCTGGCGACCGTCCGCCGGCGCGCCGCAGAGGCGGCCGACTACCTGATGAACGGGGAGCACGCATGACTGCAGGACCCGCCGCCGGCGTCATCATGGGCTCCGACTCGGACTACGACGTCATGAGCGGGGCCGCCGACGCGTTGCGCGAGTTCGACGTCCCGTTCGAGGTGCGCGTGGTATCGGCGCACCGCACGCCGGTGGTCATGACCGAATACGCGCAGCTCGCGGCCGGCCGTGGCCTGAAGGTGATCATCGCGGGGGCCGGGGGAGCTGCGCACCTGCCGGGCATGGTCGCCTCGCTCACCACGCTGCCGGTGATCGGCGTGCCGGTGCCCCTGAAGTATCTGGACGGCATGGACTCGCTGCTTTCGATCGTGCAGATGCCGGCCGGCGTTCCGGTGGCCACGGTCTCGATCGGCGGCGCGCGCAACGCCGGGCTGCTCGCCGTGCGGATCCTCGCGCTCAACGACCCTGAGCTTGCCGCCCGGGTGGAGGTCTTCCAGGACACCCTGGCTGCCACTGCCCTCGCCAAGGACGCAGCGCTGCGCGAGCGCCTCGTCGAGTGATCCGCCGCAGATGGCGGCCACGGTCGCGCAAAGCTCAGCTGGCGATCGTCCTGGTCGTTGCGCTGGCGATCGTCGGCACCGTGCTCGGTGTCGTGTTCTCGGGCAGCAACGTCCGGGTGAGCTCGCACTTCGTGGCCGGGACGCCGGAAGGTCAGCAGCCGGTGCGGCTGGACACCTCGCTGTACCTGCCCGCGCACACCCCGGCACCCGCTGTGCTGCTGTCGCAAGGCTTCGGTGGGGACAAGCGCTCCCTCGACGGCAACGCGCGCAAGCTCGCCGGCCACGGTTACGTCGTGCTCGCGTACAGCGCGCGTGGCTTCGGCGAGTCGGGCGGGCTGATTCACTTCGCCGCGCCGCAGTACGAGGTGCACGACGGCCGGTTGCTGCTCGACTACCTCGCCGCGCTGCCGCAGGTGCGCAAGGTTGATGGCCGTCCGCAGCTCGCCGTGGCCGGCTCGTCGTATGGGGGAGCGCTCTCGCTGCTGATCGCGGCTGCCGACCATCGGGTGGCTGCCGTCGCCGCCGACATCACCTGGAACAACCTCGCGCAGGCGCTGTTCCCGAACTTCGCCGGCGGCCAGCCGGGGGTGTTCAAGCGGCTGTGGGCCGGGCAGCTGTTCGCTAGTGCGTTCCCGTCGCCGGCCAGCAAGCCAGGCGCGACGCCGCAGCCTGCGAGCGCCGGCGATCCGCTGGGTTGTGGCCGGTTCGCGCCGGACGTCTGTGCCGCTTACCAGGCCTCGGCGGCCGCCGGGCGGCCCACTGCCCAAATGCAGCAGCTCATGCGGCTGGCCAGCCCGGGGTCGGTGATCGGCTCGATCACAGCGCCGACGCTGCTCACCCAGGGCGAGGAGGATTCACTGTTCCCGCTCAGCGAGGCGGACGCGAACGCGCGCGGCATCGCCGCACACGGCACGCCGGTGCGGGTGGTGTGGCGCCAGGGCGGGCACGATGACGCGTCCGTCGGCGGCGGCACCGCGACGAGTGAAGCGGTGTCGTGGTTCGACCAGGTCTTCGCCGGCAAGGTCGGGCGGTCCCAACCGTTCCGATTCAGCGAGCAGGCCGGGGTGGTGTCGGCGGCGACCGGCAACGCCGAGCAGCAGACGCTGCAGGCGTCGCGCTATCCCGGCATCGACGGCGCAGCGCCCCGCACGGCGACGGTGACCATCCGCGGCCCGCGTCAGGTGATCAACGCACCCGCCGGGGGCACCCCAGCGGCGATCACGACCATCCCCGGGCTGGCCGGCATCTCCGACCGCGTCAACTCGGTGGTCGCAGCGCTGCCGCCCGCGCCCGGGCAGACCGCCTATTTCGCCTCGGCGCCGCTGCCGCACCGGCTGCTGATCGCCGGGCAGCCGACGGTGCGGCTGACCGTCACCAGCCGCACTGCCACTGACATCACGCTGTTCGCGGGCCTTCGCGACGGCGCCGCGCTGCCGGCCCGTCTTGTCACGCCGATACGGCTGACCGACATGCGTCCAGGGGTGCCACGCACAGTCACCGTCCGGCTGCCGACGGTCGTGCGCAACGTCCCGGCCGGTCATTCGATCGTCTTGAGCGTCGGCACGACGGACTTCGGCTACGCGCTGCCGGCAACTGCGCGGGACTACTCGATCTCGCTCGCCGACGGGTTTGCGGCGCCAGTGACCGTCCCAACCGTCTCCGGGACACCGATCGGCGCCGGCCACCCGATCGAGTGGCTGATCATCGGCCTCGCGATCTGTGCGCTGGTCGCGGCGGCGGTTGCGACGGTGATCGTCCGGCGAAGGCTCGTCCTGAAGCGCGACGAGCAGTCCGCGGACGTGCCGATCGTCATCCGCTCGCTGGTGAAGGAGTACGCGGGCGGCTATCGGGCCGTCGACGATGTGAGCTTCCGCGTCGAGCGCGGGCAGGTGGTGGGGCTGCTCGGTCCGAACGGCGCCGGCAAGACCACCGTGCTGCGTGTGCTCGTCGGCCTGATCACGCCGACGTCCGGAACGGTGCACGTCTTCGGCGATCCGGTAGTGCCCGGCGCGCGGGTGCTGGCGCGGGTTGGCGCCTTCATCGAGGGACCGGGATTCCTGCCGCACCTGACCGGGCGGGAGAACCTGCGCCTCTACTGGGCGGCAACGGGACGGCCGGAGAGCGATGCGCAGTTCGACCTCGCGCTTGAGATCGCCGGGTTGGGACCGTCCATCGACCGGCGAGTGCGCGCGTACAGCCACGGCATGCGGCAGCGGCTCGGCATCGCACAGGCCATGCTCGGCCTGCCCGAGGTGCTGGTGCTGGACGAACCGACAAACGGCCTCGACCCGCCGCAGATCGCGGAGATGCGCGAGGTGCTGAAGGTGTACGCCCGCACCGGTCGCACTGTGCTGGTCTCCAGCCACCTGCTCGCCGAGGTGGAGCAGACGTGCACCCACGTCGTCGTCATGCACAAGGGACGGCTGGTCGCGGCAGGCGCTACCAGTGACATC
>DATFTS010000367.1:0-1926 GCA_035261645.1 Jatrophihabitans sp.
TCTCCGCGACGACCCGGCGCTGCGCGACTATTACCTGCTGCCGTCCGTCCGGGGCGACCTGCTGGCCAAGCTGGGCCGGCACGACGAGGCGCGGACCGAGTTCGAAGTGGCGGCGGAGATGACCGCGAACGAGAAGGAACGGCAGTTCCTGCGTGGTCGCGCCACCGAGTGCGCGCGCGCGTCCCGTCCCCATTGACCGTCTTTCCCTCCGTTGTGGTCTGTTTCCGGGTCGATTTTCAGACCACTACGGAGGGGAAGAGGGGACGGTTTGCTAGGACTTTGCTAGGACGTTTGGGGTGGACGCGCCGGGTTCTGCGTACCAGCATGGGAGCCGAGCCCCGGAGGTGCCCATGGACCCGTCCGTCTCAACCCGAGCCGAGCTCGATGCGGTCCGGCTGCGGCGCGCTGAGCTCCGCGAGACGCTCAACCTGCTGGAAGCCGCGCTGGCCGCGCCGGCGCGTGGGCGGGAGATCATCTGGGGCGAGGCGGTACACGCCGCTCTCGTGATGCTGGCTGACGACTTCAGCGCGCACGTCGAGGTCACCGAGGGGCCCGGCGGGCTGCACCAGGCGATCCTGGCCGGTGACCTGCGGCTGGCGAACGCGGTCGAGGCGCTCACCGCCGAGCACGGGCAGATCTCCAAGGAGATCGCGGGCCTGGTTGCCGACAGCCAGGCACCGGTGACCAGCGACGACGCCGAGGATCTGCGCGAGCGCTCGACGGGGATGCTCGGGCACATCATCCGGCACCGGCAGCGTGGAGCGGACCTCATCTACGAGGCGTACGCAACTGACGTCGGCGGCTGCGGCTGACGGCCCTACTCGGCCAGTTCGGCGTCGAGGTCGGGACTCCGCACGCCGGCGCGGTCGGGGTGCAGGAAGACGAACCGCTTGTAGGACCAGAACCGGAACACCGTGCCGATCACGATCGTGCCCAGGTTGACGAGGAAGACCGTCCGGCTGCCGTGCCCGTAGTCCAGCACGTAGACGAAGAAGGCGATCACCAGCTCCGAGAAGACGAGCGTGATCAGGTTGATCCCGAAGAAGAACGACGTCTCGCGGGCGACGCCCGTGCGGGCTCGGTGTGAGAACGACAGGTGCCGGTTGCCGAAGTAGGCGAACGTCGTCGACACGATGGTCGAGATCGCCTTGGCCTTCAAGGCACCGTGCGGCGCGAGCCAGCTGAACAGGCCGACGTCGATGACGAGGGCCAGCGCGCCAATGGCGCCGAAGGCCGCCACCTCCTTGAGCAGGATGCGCCAGGAGTTGCGCAGATAGTCGCGCATCGCGGACGGCCGGAGCGAGGTCATTAGGGGTAGACAGTACCCGCCTCTCAGCCCGCTCCTATCCTGTCGCACAGCGCTGCGCCAGCGGGTGGCGCGCGCTGTCTAGGCTTCCAGGGTGGACGAACGCACCGGGCTGCCGGTCGTCGGAATGGTCGGCGCCGGCCAGCTGGCGCGGATGACCCACCAGGCAGCCATCGCTCTCGGTCAGTCATTACGGGTGCTCGCGGAGTCGCCCACTGACGGTGCGGCGCTCGTCGCAGCCGACGTCGTGGTAGGCGATTACCGCAGCCTGGACGAGTTGCGGGCCTTTGCGCGCGGCTGCGACGTGATCACCTTCGACCACGAGCACGTCCCGAACGAGCACATCGTCGCGCTGGCCGCGGACGGTGTCGCGGTGCATCCCGGGGCCGGCGCGCTGCGCTTCGCCCAGGACAAGCAGGCGATGCGCGAGCGGCTGGGCGAGCTGGGCATTCCGTGCCCAGCTTGGGCGCCGGTCGCAAACGCCTCGGACCTCGAGGCGTTCGCCGCGCAGGTCGGCTGGCCGGTGGTGCTGAAGGCGGCTACCGGCGGGTACGACGGCAAGGGCGTGTGGGTCGTGGACGACGTGGCCGCGGCGGCCGATGTCCTGGCGTCGGGCACCC
>DATFTS010000368.1:0-1597 GCA_035261645.1 Jatrophihabitans sp.
CCATGAAGCCGCCCGGCAGCGTCGTACCGCCGAGGTGGACTACTGCCGTGTCGATCGCCGGGTAGCGGCGCGGGATCTCATTCAGAGGGGCCACGAGCAGCGTGTCGCCGGTGATGTACACGCGCTGTGTGACGTCGTGGCCAGGTGGCCGGTATTCGAGCATGCTGCCCATCACCGGCGGCAGCAGGTTGCGGATGAATCCGCGCGCGTGCTCGGCGGGCATCGCGGTGATCGTCAGGCGATGTCCGTCCTTCTCGAAGTCGGTGCGCTGCCAGGTGTCCAGGCCCTCACAGTTGCCGAACCCGCGCCTGGTCAGCGCGCGTGCCGCTTGCTTGGTTGTGGCGACGCGAAGATCGCGATTGAGCCCCCTGGTGGCCAGCCGGTCCCAATGGTCGCCGTGCATGTGCGAGAGGACGACGCCATTGAGCGACGGCAACTGCGCGACGTCCAAAGCCGGGTCGGTCAGTCGCCGGGAGACGAGGCCCTTGCCGAGATAGGCGAACTCGCCACGGTGCAGGAAGTTCGGGTCGGTCAGCAGGGTCAGTGGGCCGAACCCCAGCAAAGTCGTCGCAGTGCCGATGAAGGTGAGCGAGCAAGGCGAGGCTGGGGAGGACACGCGAAACCTTTCGTGGAGCTTCTCCGCGTTGGCTACCCCTGCGCTGACCGGCGGAAACCATCGCGTGCGTATGCCAGGGTTGCCGAGTGACAGAGCCGATCGACCGCGCCGCCGTCGAGCACGTCTACCCCACCGTCGGTCCACGCATCCGCCGAACTCCGGTGCTGGACCTCGCCGGCGCGACGTTGAAGCTCGAGCAGTTGCAGTACGCCGGGTCGTTCAAGGCTCGCGGCGCAATGGCAAACATGCTGATGCGCGACGTCCCTCCGGCCGGCGTCGTCGCCGCGTCCGGAGGCAACCACGGCGCCGCCGTCGCATGGGCCGCGCGTGAACTAGGCGTGCCGGCCACCATCTTCGTGCCCACCGTCTCCTCCCCCGCCAAGATCGACCGCATCCGCGACTACGGCGCGAACCTGGTCATCACCGGCGACCGGTACGCCGACGCCGAAGCCGCGAGCCGGCTCTGGTGCCTTGCCAACGACGCGATGGTCGTGCACGCGTGCGACCAGCCACTGACGCTGCTCGGCCAAGGGACTCTTGCACTAGAGCTGGCCGAGCAAGCGCCGGACCTCGACACCGTGCTCGTCGCGGTCGGTGGCGGGGGGTTGATCGGCGGCATCGCGGCGTACTACGGCGGTGACGTACAGGTCATCGGCGTGGAGCCGGACCACGCACCAACGCTCACCGCAGCACTCGCCGCGGGCGAACCCGTCGACGCGGAGGCAGGCAGCATTGCAGCGGACGCACTGGCACCTCGCCGCGTCGGCTCGCTGATGTTCCCGATCGCGAAGCGGTTCATCCGCACGGTGCTGGTGACCGATGACGCGATCCACGCCGCGCAGGTGGCCTTGTGGGAGGACGCGCGTGTGGTGGCGGAGCCGGCAGGTGCCACCGCGTACGCGGCGCTGCGCAGCGGCGCGTACCGACCGCGTGACGGCGAGCGCGTCGGCGTGGTGATCAGCGGCGCGAACACGACGGCCC
>DATFTS010000369.1:0-1669 GCA_035261645.1 Jatrophihabitans sp.
GGGCAGTGGCCATCGCGTCGATGGTGGTCGGTGCGATCTTCGGCCTGACGCAGACGGACATCAAGCGGATCCTTGCGTACTCGTCGATCGCGCACGCCGGCTTCATCCTGGTCGGCGTCCTCGCTTCCAATGCGGACGGCACGCCTGCCAAGGACGGCATCTCGAGCGTGCTGTTCTACCTGCTCACATACGGCTTCACGACGCTTGCCGCGTTCGGGTTGCTGATGGTGGTGCGCGACGCCGACGGTGAGGCGACGCATCTGTCGCAGTGGTCGGGGTTGGCGCGTAAGAGCCCACTGGTGGCGGCGGTGATGACCATTCTGCTGCTGTCGATGGCCGGCATCCCGCTGACGTCCGGCTTCACCGGCAAGTTCTTCGTGTTCCGGGCGGCGTTCCACAGTGCCGGCCCGCTCGTGGTGATCGCGCTGATCTGCTCCGCGATCGCGGCGTTCTTCTACCTGCGCATCGTCGTGCTAATGTACTTCGCCGAGCCGCCCGAGAACGGACCGACCATCGCGATCCCCGGCTGGTCGACGACGATGGCGCTGACGTTCGGCGTCGTCGTGACGATTGTGCTCGGCGTTTTCCCGCAGCCGATTATCGATCTGGCGGGTAAGGCCGCACACTTCACAACGTGAGCGACACTTGCCGCGTGCGCTGCGGGCGCTGTGCTCTCCGGCCTCGCGCGCACCGGCGAGTCCGGCAATGAGTCGAGTCCGGCAATGAGCCCTGCTGCGCTCGGCGTCGAGTTCTCCGACGCCGTCCTCGAAGCATCGGTGCGATCGGGCCTGGACGCGGTCGAGGCCGAGTTGCGCACCGCGGTGGCGTCCAACGACGAGTTCGTCGGCCTCACGGCGCGCCACCTCGTGGACGCGGGCGGTAAGCGGTTCCGGCCGCTGGTGAGCGTGCTGGCTGCCCATTTCGGCGACCCGTCCCGGCCTGAGGTGATCGCGTCCGCGGTGGTCTGCGAACTCACCCACCTGGCGACGCTGTATCACGACGATGTCATGGACGAGGCGGCGGTTCGGCGGGGCGCGGCTTCGGCGAACGCGCGCTGGGACAACACGGTGGCGATCCTGACCGGCGACTTCCTCTTCTCCCGCGCGTCCAACATCCTCGCCGACCTCGGCCCTTGGGCGGTCCGGCTGCAGGCGCGCACGTTCGAGCGGCTGGTGATCGGTCAGATCCACGAGACGGTGGGCCCGCAGGACGGCGCCGACCCGATCGCCCACTACCTCGGGGTGCTCGCGGACAAGACGGGCTCGCTGATCGCCACGGCGGCCGAGTTCGGCGCGCACTTCGCCGGCGCCGGTCCGGACGTGGTGCAGCGGCTGCGTGCGTTCGGGGAGCAGATCGGCGTGGCGTTCCAGCTGAGCGACGACATTCTCGACATCGCCTCCGACTCGGCGCAGTCGGGCAAGACCCCGGGCACCGACCTGCGCGAGGGCATCCCGACGCTGCCCGTGCTTTATGCGCTCAACGCGACCGACGTGGCCGGCAGCCGGCTGCGCGAACTCGTCTCGGCGCCGTTGGTCGACGACGATGCACATGCCGAGGCGCTGCAGTTGCTGCGGGCCTCGGATGCGATGGGCGAGGCGCGGGCCACGCTGCATAGCTACGCGGAAACCGCCCGCGCGACGCTGACCGGGCTGCCGGACGTGCCGGTTCG
>DATFTS010000370.1:0-4049 GCA_035261645.1 Jatrophihabitans sp.
AGCACCGCCGAGCGCGCCATCGGCATCGAGCGCAGCCGGTCTATCACACCTTTCTGCAACTCCATCGCGAGCGCGATGGCCGTGCCGAACGTGGCGAACGCGGCAGTCTGACCGATGATGCCCGGCATCAGGAAGTTCACGTAACCGCCGCGCACGTGCACCGGGATCGCGCCGCCGAATACGTAGCGGAACATCAGCACGAACAGCACCGGCTGGAGCACAGTGAACGCGATGTAGGCCGGGACCCGCGTCCAGATCATCAGGTTGCGCCGAGCGATCGTGAGCGTGTCGCTGATCGCCCACTTGGCGCGCACGCCGACCGTCGGCGCCGTCGAAGCCGTCCGAGTGGTGAGTTGCGCGGTTGTCATGACTGACCCTTCCCCGATTGGCTACCGCCTCGCCGTCTGCCACGGCCGGCCGGCTCTTGTTCGGCATCCTCGGCGGCATGTCCGGTCACCGCCAGGAACACGTCGTCAAGCGAGGGCCGGCGAATTGTGAGGCCCTGCACCTGGACGCCGGCAGCGTCGAGCGCACGCACCGCCGCGATGAGCGCGTCGGACGCGCGCCCACCGACCGGGATGCTGACCTTGCCGCTGGCCTCGTCCACGTGCGGTTCCGCCTCACCCACGTGAGCGACCGCCCCGACAGTCCGGGCGAGAGCGGCCCGGTCGGGCACGGTGAACTCAAGGACGTCGCCGCCCACCCGGTTCTTTAACTCCTCGGCCGTGCCCGCGGCGATTACCAGCCCCCGGTCGATCACGACGATCTCGTTCGCGAGCTCGTCGGCCTCCTCGAGGTACTGCGTCGTCAGCAACAGCGTCGTGCCGGCGGCAACCAGGCTGCGGATGACCTCCCACATCCCGATGCGCGCACGCGGGTCGAGCCCGGTGGTCGGCTCGTCGAGGAACAGGACGGTGGGATGACCGACCAGACTGGCGGCAAGGTCCAGGCGGCGCTGCATGCCGCCGGAGTAGGTCTTTGCCGCGCGGTCGGCGGCCTCGGCGAGATCGAACTGCTCGAGCAACTCGACCGCGCGACGCCTCGCGTCCGGCCAGGACAGGTGATAGAGCCGACCGATGATCTCGAGATTCTCCCGGCCGGTGAGCTCCTCCTGGATCGCGGCCGATTGGCCGGCAAGCCCGATGGACCGGCGCACGTCGGCGTCCTGGCGCACGACATCGAAGCCGTTCACCGTCGCCCGGCCGCTGTCCGGGCGTAGCAGTGTCGTCAGGATGCGAACCGCGGTTGTCTTGCCCGCACCGTTAGGCCCGAGCAGCCCAAGAACAGTGCCGGTCGGAACGGCCAGATCGATGCCACGCAGTGCCTGCACCGACCCGAAGGACTTCGTGACCTCTTCGACGAGGATCGCCGGCTGCCCGCTCGTCAATCCGAACTCCTGCCACCTCAGGCGCGCCCGGCAGGCACGCGGAGCTCACAACGTATCGCGCCCAGGTGACAACAACGCAGCCGTTATCCGGTGGCTTCCGGCTCCATCGAATCCGGCTCGTCCGAGCTGATCAGGTCGTCGGCACTGCCGCCGTTTCGCAACGTGTACAGCAGGCCGGCGAGCTCGTCGGGCAGCACCAGGACGTCGCGCGCCTTCGATCCTTCCGATGGGCCGACGATGCCGCGTGACTCCATGAGGTCCATCAGCCGGCCGGCCTTCGCGAAGCCGACGCGAAGCTTGCGCTGCAGCATCGAGGTCGAGCCGAACTGAGTCGAAACCACAAGCTCCACGGCCGAGAGGAACAGGTCGAGGTCGTCGCCGATGTCGGCGTCGATCTCCTTCCTCGCCGCCTGCGGGGCGGTGACGTCCTCGCGATAGTTGGGCTGCAACTGCTTCTTGCAGTGCTCGACGATCGTGTGAATCTCCGTGTCCGTCACGTACGCGCCCTGCATGCGGGCGGGTTTTGCCGCGCCCATCGGCAGGAACAGCGCGTCGCCCTTGCCGAGCAACTTCTCCGCTCCGGGCTGATCGAGGATGACGCGTGAGTCGGCAAGTGACGCGGTCTTGAACCCGAGTCTGGACGGCACATTGGCCTTGATCAAGCCGGTGACAACGTCTACGGATGGGCGCTGCGTTGCGATGACCAAATGGATGCCGGCCGCACGCGCGAGCTGAGTGATCCGCACCACCGCGTCCTCGACGTCCCGCGGCGCAACCATCATCAGGTCGGCGAGCTCGTCGATGATGACCAGCAGGTAGGGGTAGGCCGCATAGACACGTTCCGACCCTGGCGGCGCCGTCAGTTCACCGCTGCGCACCTTCTTGTTGAAGTCGTCGATGTGCCGAACGCCCGATGCCTCCATGTCCTCGTAGCGCATGTCCATCTCTCGGACGACCCACTGCAGCGCGTCGGCGGCCTTCTTCGGGTTGGTGATCACCGGCGTCACCAGATGCGGAATTCCTTGGTAGGCCGCGAACTCGACGCGCTTGGGATCGATGAGCACCATGCGCACCTGATCCGGCGTGGCCCGGGTGAGGACCGACAGGATCAGGGTGTTGATGCAGCTCGACTTGCCGGCGCCGGTCGCACCAGCCACCAGCAGGTGCGGCATTCGGGTCAGGTTCGCGACGACGAACCCGCCTTCGACGTCCTTCCCAAGCGCGACGAGCATCGGATGCTGATCGCGCTGAGCCACCGAAGAACGCAGCACGTCGCCCAGCATGACGATCTCCGGGTCTGCGTTCGGGATCTCGACGCCGACCGCGCTCTTGCCCGGGATCGGGCTCAGGATGCGCACCTCGGCGCTCTTCACCGCATAGGCGATGTTGCGGGTCAGGTTGGTGATGCGCTCGACCTTGACGCCCGGCCCGAGCGACACCTCGTAGCGCGTGACGGTCGGGCCGCGGTTGAACCCGGTGACCGCGCAGTCGACGTCGAACTCGGTGAACACCTGCTGCAGCGCGGCAATCACCTCGTCGTTCGCCTTGGTGTGCGCGAGATGCGGCGCGCCCTGTGCGAGCGTGGTCAGGCTGGGCAGCGTGTAGAGCCCGGCACCGCCGGACAGCTCCAGTTGCATCGGCCGATCGATCGGCGGCAGGTCCGGCTCGACGGCCTTGGGAGTACGCGGCTTGCGCGGCTTCGGGACGACTTGTGTCGCAGCGGCGTCGTCATCGTCCGGGAGCTCGTCGGTGGTGGCCTCAACGTCCGCCTGCCGCGGCGAACGGCGGCGGCGCGATTTGGGAGCGACCTCCTCGACGACCTCGTCCGTGGGATCGGACGCGCGCACGTGCAGCAGCGACGCCAGATAGCCGACCAGCACGCTGATGGGGGTGGCCGTCACCACCAGGATGCCGAAGGCGCCGACTACGGCGAGCAGCGGCACCGCCAGCGTGGGCGAGAGCCCGGACGAAAGCGGGTGGCCGATCGCGGCGCCGATCAGGCCGCCGGCGTGTGCACGTCCGTGCGCCGTCGAGGGTGCGTCGGACCAGACGTCGAACAGGCCCAGGACGGAGACGACGAGCGCAGCGGAGCCGACCACGATGCGTCCGCGGGACTGCGGTTCCGGGGCTTGCCGGAGCATGTGTGCGCCGGCGGCGATCAGGACGAGCGGGAGCAGGACGGCGCCGTTACCGATGAAGGTGCGGCAGGCGGAGTCGATGGCGCGGCCGATCGGTCCGGCGGCGTGGAACCACACGGCCATGACGCTGATCAAGCCGAAGGCGATGACCCCGAGCGCCCCACCGTCGCGGCGGTGCTCGGCTGGCAGCTCGCGTGCGGTCGCTGCGTTGCGCCCGGCGGCGCGTGCGGTACCGCCGACAAGAGCGGCGAGCGCACGCCAGACCGCTGCGATCGCGCGCCCGATGCCGACGAAGCACGCCGCAATCGGCGAGCGTCGCCGCCGACCGGAACCCTTGCTCGGGCTGCGACGGGAGGTCGGGCGGTTGCGGGTAGCGGTACTCACCTGCCCCACGCTAACCGTGAACTCGACCCTTATGTCGGCGACACGACGGGCCGAGCAGCTTGCGCTGCCGACCTTGTTGCGCGAGTGCGGCCCGAGCGCGAATCCGGCCACAAGATCGTCGGCTGGGCCGGGTCATCAGC
>DATFTS010000371.1:0-8255 GCA_035261645.1 Jatrophihabitans sp.
GCCCTGTGCCGAGCTGCCGTCAGCTTCCTGATCCGCCGCCGGGAGGTCGAGCATCGGGGCGGCCGCCTCGGCATATGCGGTCACCGCCTCGGCATCGGGCACGTACACAGCTGCGCCGGAAGCGGTGATCTCCTCGGTCGCCTTCCGTTCAGCTGCCGCCCGTTCGCCCTCCTGCTCCTGACGGGCAGCGCGCTCGGCGGCGAGCCGCTCGCCCTCGGCGCGCTGCGCGGTGAACGCCTCCTCAAGCTCACCCCGATCACGCGTGACGCGTTCGACCTGCGCATCGTCGCTCTCGACCGGCGCCGCATCGTCGTCCGGTCGTCGCCGGCCGAGAGAGCGCAGCCCCCGCAGGCGATTCGCCGGCTCCTGCTCCGTCTCGGGAGAGGAGTCGGTAATACCGCGCAGGACGAGGTCGGGGTGCGAAGGGGCCGGGCCGTTCGCAGTTGGCACGACCGGCTCCGCGCCGGCCGACCAGGGCCGCAACGGCTGCAGCCGGCCATCAGAGGTCACCGGCTCGGCCGTCTCCTCGACGGGCGCCGGCGACTCGGCCTGCTGCCGCACCGCCCATGGCCTGGTTGGCCCCACTCCGGGTCGTGCCGAAGTAGCACCGGCATTGACGGAGGAGTCGGTTTCGCTGGCGTCAGTCTCGTCGGCCGGCGCATCGGTACGGCTCCACGGCCGCGCAGGGGTGAGCGACTGCGGCCCGTGCGGTCTGCGCGACGGGGGTGCGGCCTCCGGGGCTAGTTCCTCATCATCGACGTCGCCGGACTTGGACGCACCGGCGCGTCGGGCCGCAACCTGGGCCTCGATCCGCGCGCGCAACTCCGCGTCGTCCGTCACGCGCGCAACGGTAGTCGTTCAGGCCCGAGATGGCCCCGTTAGCATCGCCCAAATGACCCTCGCGCCGCCCAAAAGATCATGAACCGGGCACCGGGCTCCGGCCCCTTTCGGGAGGGCGAGCGAGTACAGCTCACGGACCCGAAGGGTCGACAGCACACCGTGACGCTCGCCGCCGGCAAGCAATTTCACACTCATCGGGGCGCGATCGACCACGACGCCCTCATCGGCGCACCAGAGGGCTCAGTCGTCGCCGCCACCAGCGGCACGCAATACCTGGCGCTGCGCCCGCTGCTCGTCGACTTCGTCCTCTCGATGCCGCGCGGTGCGGCCGTCATCTATCCGAAGGACGCGGCGCAGATCCTGTCGATGGGTGACATCTGCCCTGGCGCCACGGTGCTCGAGGCCGGTGCCGGATCCGGCGCCCTTACCTGCGCGCTGCTGCGGGCCGTCGGGCCTGAGGGTCAGGTCGTCTCGTACGAGGTACGTGACGACCACGCCGACGTGGCTCTGCGCAACGTGGAGAGCTTCTTCGCGGAGCGGCCACCGAACTGGACCCTGCACCGTGCCGATGTCGCGGCCCACCCCCCGGAGGAGCAGGTCGACCGCGTCGTGCTCGACATGCTCAGCCCCTGGGAGGTGCTGCCTACCGTCAGCCAGGCGCTGCGCCCGGGGGGCGTGCTGATCGGCTATGTGGCGACCACAACTCAACTGTCGCGGCTGGTCGAGGCGCTGCGCTCGACCGGCGGGTTCACCGAGCCGGCAAGCTGGGAGACCTTCGTCCGGGGCTGGCACGTGGTTGGGCTGGCGGTCCGGCCCGAACACCGAATGATCGGGCACACGGCGTTCCTGGTTTCGGCCCGCCGGCTCGCCCCGGGCGTCACCGCCCCGACACGGCAGCGGCGACCGACTTCGACGTGACGTTCGCTACGCGTTCGGGCCGGCGACCTCGACCCCGTCCGCGGCCCGCACCACATGGATGCAGTCGCCGGGGCACTCCTTCGCGGAGGAGATGACATCCAGGCGCCATGCCTGCGGGACCTCAGCCTGTGCACCGGGCGCCGCGAGCAGATCGCCGGAGCCGTCCTTGACGTACGCAAGCCCGTCGACGTCGAACTCGAAGACGTCAGGCGCATATTGCACGCACAGGCCGTCCCCGGTGCAAAGCTCCTGGTCGATCCACACATTTAGCGACTCGCTCACCGGGTCGGAATCCCTTCGTAATGCCGTCGCGTTTCTCTCTCAAGGACACCAGGGTAGTTCCGATGATGAGGATGTTCGCGTGTGTAGGGTGGGATATCGCGAACACTCCGCGATACCGGGAGGTGCCGCATGGCTCAGGAGCCGCGAGGCGGTACGGAAGGCTCACGCGCGCCGGGCGCACACAGCGAGGCCGACCTCCGCCGCAGGACCGCCTTCCTGGAGCAGGAACTCGAACTTCTCCGAGCGAAGGTTTCCGAATCCCCACGTCACATGCGCTTGCTTGAAGACCGCCTAGCTGAGGCGCAGGCGCGCGTCGGTGCGCTGGCCGACCGCAACGAGCGGCTGGCCGAGACGCTGCGCGAAGCGCGCGACCAGATGGTGCAACTGAAGGAAGAGATCGACCGTCTCGCGCAGCCGCCGAGCGGTTACGGCGTGTTCCTCGAGGCGTTCGAGGACGGCACGGTGGACATCTTCACCTCCGGCCGCAAACTGCGGGTCGCCGTGTCACCCGAGGTCAAGGTCGACGAGCTCAAGCACGGCCAGGAGGTCATGCTCAACGAGGCGATGAACGTCGTCGCTGCGCGCGGCTTTGAGCGAGCCGGCGAAGTTGTCATGCTCAAGGAGATCCTCGAGGGCGGCGACCGCGCGCTCGTGGTCGGGCACACCGACGAGGAACGCGTCGTCTACCTCGCCGACATCCTGCGCTCGAACCCGCTGCGCGCCGGCGACTCGCTGCTGCTCGAGGGTCGCTCGGGTTACGCGTACGAGCGGATCCCCAAGAGCGAGGTCGAGGAACTCATCCTCGAAGAGGTCCCGGACATCGACTACACCGACATCGGTGGGTTGGCTCGGCAGATCGAGGCGATCCGCGACGCGGTGGAGTTGCCGTTCCTGCACGCTGATCTCTTCCGCGAGCACCAGTTGCGTCCGCCGAAGGGCATCCTGCTCTACGGCCCGCCCGGATGCGGCAAGACGCTGATCGCGAAGGCGGTCGCCAACTCGCTGGCCAAGCAGGTGCAGAAGGTGCACGGCGGTGACGAGAAGGCCACCGCGTTCTTCCTGAACATCAAGGGTCCCGAGCTGCTGAACAAGTACGTCGGCGAGACCGAGCGGCACATCCGTCTCGTGTTCCAGCGGGCCCGCGAGAAGGCCAGCGACGGCACGCCTGTCATCGTGTTCTTCGACGAGATGGACTCGATCTTCCGTACCCGCGGATCCGGTGTGAGCTCAGACGTCGAGAACACGATCGTGCCGCAGTTGCTCAGCGAGATCGACGGCGTCGAGGGCCTGGAGAACGTCATCGTCATCGGCGCGTCCAACCGCGAGGACATGATCGACCCGGCGATCCTGCGGCCGGGCCGGCTCGACGTGAAGATCAAGATCGAGCGGCCGGACGCCGAGGCGGCGCGTGACATCTTCTCGAAGTACATCCGGGCCGATCTGCCCATCCACCCGGAGGACCTCGCCGAGCACGGTGGAGACACCGAGGCGACGGTCGCCGCGATGATCCAGCACACCGTCGAGCGGATGTACACCGAGGCCGAGGAGAACCGCTTCCTGGAGGTCACCTACGCCAACGGTGACAAGGAGACGCTGTACTTCAAGGACTTCAACTCCGGCGCGATGATCCAGAACATCGTCGACCGCGGCAAGAAGATGGCGATCAAGGATCTGCTCACGACCGGTCAGCGCGGCCTGCGGATGCAGCACCTGCTCGCCGCATGCGTGGACGAGTTCCGCGAGAACGAGGACCTGCCGAACACCACCAACCCCGACGACTGGGCGCGGATCTCCGGCAAGAAGGGCGAGCGGATCGTCTACATCCGCACACTCGTCTCCGGCAAGGGCCCCGACTCCGGCCGCTCGATCGACACCGTCGGCAACACCGGCCAGTACCTCTAACTCCTCAAAAGTTGTCCGCGCTTCCAGCCGCCCCAGCGGCCTAAGGCGCGGACAACTTCGCAAGCTGCGGCTGGCTGCGGCGAGTTGTCCGCGCTACACGGCGCTATCGCGGCCGGAAGCGCGGACAACTCGAATGGTTGAGTACTCCGTGTGACGTTCTGGCAGGGAGTGCTCGTCCTCGTCGCGGGCATGGCCGCCGGCACGATCAACACGGTCGTCGGGTCCGGAACGCTGATCACCTTTCCGGTGCTGCTCGGCATCGGGCTGCCACCAGTGACGGCCAACGTTTCCAACACGGTCGGCCTGTTCCCGGGCTCGTTCGTCGGTGCGTACGGCTATCGCCGCGAACTGGAGGGCCAGCGTTCCAGGGCGATCACGCTCGGTTCCGCTTCGGTGATCGGCGCGATCATCGGCGCGGTGCTGCTGCTGGAGTTGCCGGCCAAGGCGTTCAAGGCCATCGTGCCGGTGCTGATCATCCTGGCGTTGGTGCTCGTGCTGTTCGGGTCACAGATCACGGGGTGGCTGCGGGCACGCGGGCACACGACGTCGCATCGGGTGAGCGTCCCGCTGTGGCTCACGACACTGGGCACCGGCATCTACGGCGGGTACTTCGGGGCGGCACAAGGCGTGTTGCTGATGGGCTTCCTCGGCCTGTTCCTCGCCGAGTCATTACAGCGCCAGAACGCGCTCAAGAACGTGCTCGCAGGTCTGGTCAACTTCGTGGCCGCCATCGTCTTCGTTGCGACCACGCACATCGACTGGGCCGCGGCCGGTCTCATCGCGGCGGGGTCGGTCGTCGGCGGCGTCATCGGCGCCCACGTCGGGCGGCGGCTCTCACCGACGGCGCTACGGGCAGTCATCGTGGTGGTCGGGTTGGTGGCAGTGGTCAAGTTGCTCGCGTGATGACGGACGCGAGGACGCCCTCATGAATAAGCCGTAGCCTTATCGGAATGAGCGTGCATCGTGTGATGGGCACCGAGGTCGAGTACGGCGTGAGCCTGCCCGGCCAGCCGGCGGCCAATGCGATGCTGCTGTCCGCCCAGGTGGTCAACGCCTATGCGAGCACGCTGCCTGCCGGCCGGGCGCGGCGGGCCAGCTGGGACTTCGAGGAGGAGTCGCCGCTGCGCGACGCGCGCGGCTTCGACCTCGGCGGTTCCGGGGCCGGCGGGGCCATCGCGCAGGAGTTCATCGAGGCCGAAGAAGACGCCGGGATGGCCAACGTCATCCTGCCCAACGGGGCGCGGCTCTACGTCGATCATGCGCACCCCGAGTACTCCAGCCCAGAGGTGACGAACCCGCTCGACGGCGTCCGCTGGGACAAGGCCGGCGAACTGGTGATGCTCGAAGCGATCCGGCGGCTGCCGTCCATGCCGGGCGTCGCTACGACGATCAACCTCTACAAGAACAACACCGACAACAAGGGCGCGTCGTACGGCGCTCATGAGAATTACCTCTGCCGCCGCGACACCCCGTTCGCGACGCTGGTGCGCCACTTGGTGCCGTTCTTCGTCACTCGGCAGGTGGTCTGCGGCGCCGGTCGGGTGGGTCTGGGTCAGGACGGACGGACCGCCGGCTTCCAGATAGCCCAGCGCGCGGACTTCTTCGAGGTCGAGGTCGGGCTGGAGACGACACTCAAGCGCCCGATCGTCAACACCCGCGACGAGCCGCACGCCGATGCCGACCGCTATCGCCGCCTGCACGTCATCATCGGCGACGCCAACATGTCCGAGATCTCGACGTTCCTCAAGCTCGGCACCAGCGCGCTGGTGCTGGACATGATCGAGGCCAACTTCCTCGCCGATGATCTGACAGTCGGCGCGGCGGTGCGCGAACTGCACGCGGTGTCGCACGACCCCACGCTGCGGCACGCCATCACGCTCGCCGACGGCCGCACGATCACCGCTCTGGACCTGCAGGGGGAGTACCTCGACCGGGCCCGCAAGTTCGTCGATGACCGCATGGGCGACGACGTCGACGCGCAGACCCGTGAGGTGCTCGACCGCTGGGAGTCGGTGCTCACGAGGCTGGCGGCCGACCCGATGCAGCTCGCCGGCGAGCTGGACTGGGTGGCGAAGCTGCGGTTGCTCGAGGGCTACCGCGACCGGGACGGCCTCGATTGGGACGCGCCGAGACTGCAACTCGTCGACCTGCAGTACTCGGACATCCGCCCGGAGAAGGGCCTCTATCACCGGCTCGTGTCCCGCGGCGCCATGCAGACGCTGCTCGACCCCGCGCTGGCGCAGTCGGCGGTGACCGACCCGCCGGAGGACACCCGTGCGTTCTTCCGCGGCGAGTGCCTGCGCCGCTACGGGTCCTCGGTCGCCGCCGCGTCGTGGGACTCGGTGATCTTCGACATCGGCCGCGAATCGCTGGTGCGGGTGCCGATGCTCGAGCCGCAGCGCGGCACCCGCGCGCATGTCGGCGAGCTGCTCGACCGCTGCGAGACCGCTGCGGCCCTCATCGAGGAGCTGAACGCGGCCCGCTGACGACTACAGCGTCAGCTCGCCGTCGCGGCGCTGGTAGGCCTGCAGCGCCGCAGCCTGCGCGGCGACGCTCGAGCGCAGCTCGGACAACTGCCGGGTCCGGTCCTCGGCCGCCGTCCGCAGAATGGTCTGGCGCGCCGAGTACGTCATGTCGATCAGCTGCTGCACCTGCGGCGCGATGGTGGCCAGGGCGTCGCGCTGCTGTCCGGCATCCATGAACCGCTCGATGCCGGCAAGTTCGGTGTCCAGCGTCCCGGCCGCGGTAACCAACTCCTGCAGCACGGCAGCCGCGTCCGCGCGGAAGATGCGGCCCTGCGGAGCGGTGGTGAGCATCTCGGTGGTGGCGGCGAGCTCGGCGTGCAACCGGTAGCGCAGCCGCGCGGCGTCGCGGCGCGGGCCGGGTGTGAGGAACCTGGTGCGGGTGTCGAGATAGCGCGCGTGCCAGCCGCCAAAACGCCGTCTCGCCCGCCGGACGACGCGCCATGCGACAAGCGTCGCACCGACGGCGACAAGAACGAAGACGACGGATGCGGCGATAAGGAAATCCGTCACGGTGATCACTTCCAAGCCCGTATTAGCACCACGCTGCCGCCAACCACGATAGGCGCATCAGGTGGCGAGCGCCGCCGCGGCAACCGGAACCGCAGCTCGGTAGCGGACGAACGTCGGCAGCGCGAGCGCGATCACCCCGGCTCCCACCACGCAGGCCAGCCCGCCGGTCACAGCGCTGACGCCGGGAGAGGTCAGCGAGGCAACCACCCCGGCCCGGAAGTTGCCGAGTTCGGGGCAGGCCGCGCCCACGACGAACTCCGCCGCGCTGGTTCGGCCGCGAAAGGCGTCCGGGGTAGCCACCTGGACGATCGTCGTGCGCAGCACCACGCTGCTGACGTCCGCGATCCCGGCGAGCGCCAGCAGGGCAAGGCTGGCCGCCAGCCCGCTCACCACCCCGAAGCCGGCCAGGGCGAACCCCCACACCACACCGGCCAGCAGCATGGCGCGACCTTGCCGGGCGACCCGGCCGAGCGGTCCGGACAAGCCAGCGCCCAGGATCCCGCCCACCGCGAGCGCAGTGGTCAGCAAGCCCAGCGTGCGCGGCGAGCCGCCGAACCGGTGCGCGTTGATCGCCGGGAACAGCGCGATCGGCATGGCAAGCACCGTGGCGTTCAGATCCGAGATCAGGGCGCCGGTGAGCAGCTGGCTGCGGCGCAGGAAGCGCAGCCCGTCCACGACTGCACGTACTCCTGGACGGATGCCGTTGCCGTCCGGCCGCATCGGCGGCAGCCGGTACACGCCGTACAGCGCGGCGAGGAAGCTGATCGAGTCGATCAGGTAGCACAGCTTCAGGCCACCCGCCGCGGCGATGAGCCCGGCCAGTGACGGGCCGGCGACCAGGCTGGCGTGCATCACGAGCATCGTCAGCGCGGCACCGGCTGGCACCTGGTTGGCCGGCAGTAACCGCGGCATGAAGGTCCGGCGCGCGGGCGCGTTCACCGACCCGATCAGCGACTGCAACGCGACCAGCGCGTACAGCAGCCACAAGCTGCCGAGCGCGGCGAACGCCTGCGCGGCGAACATGGCGGACACCAGAAGTTGCAGCGTGGACCCGGCGAGCACCAGCACGCGGCGGTCATGTGCGTCGATCAGGCTGCCGGCGAACAGCCCGCAGGTGATCGCCGGCACCGCGCTTGCCAGCCCGACACCACCAACCGCAACCGAGGAGTGCGTCAGCAGGTAGACCTGCAACGCGACCGCGAACACGGTCATCTGGGAGCCGACGGCAGATAGCAGCGAGCCGCACCAGAGCCGCCGGAAATCGGGCGAGCTGCGCAG
>DATFTS010000372.1:0-2622 GCA_035261645.1 Jatrophihabitans sp.
TGGCCACGTATCTCGCAGTGGGTGTCGCGATTCTCGCCGTCGACATCCGGCTGCACGTCTGAGTCGACGGTGTCCTAGCCTGCAAGGCATGGCGAATCCCGTGAACGTCACCGTCACCGGCGCGGCCGGCCAGATCGGCTACGCCCTGCTGTTCCGCGTCGCTTCGGGCCAGTTGTTGGGCCCCGACGTGCCGGTGCGGCTGCGGCTGCTGGAGATCACGCCGGCCCTCAAGGCGGCTGAAGGCACTGCCATGGAGCTCGAGGACTGTGCCTTCCCGCTGCTGTCCGGCATCGACATCACCGACGACCTCAAGACGGCCTTCGACGGGACCAACGTCGGGCTGCTGGTCGGCGCCCGTCCGCGCACTGCGGGCATGGAGCGCGGCGACCTGCTCGAGGCCAACGGCGGCATCTTCGGTCCCCAGGGACGCGCCATCAACGACCACGCCGCCGACGACGTGCGGGTGCTGGTGGTCGGGAACCCCGCGAACACCAACGCGCTGATCGCGCAGCGCAACGCGCCGGACGTGCCGGCGAGCCGGTTCACC
This sequence comes from Jatrophihabitans sp., assembly GCA_035261645.1. Lineage (GTDB taxonomy): Bacteria > Actinomycetota > Actinomycetes > Mycobacteriales > Jatrophihabitantaceae > Jatrophihabitans. Next base: position 548 of record DATFTS010000372.1, read on the forward strand.
GCCATGACCCGGCTCGACCACAACCGCGCGCTGTCGCAGCTGGCGGCGAAGCTGTCGGTGCCGGTGACCGCCATCGAGCACATGACGATCTGGGGCAACCACTCGGCCACGCAGTACCCGGACCTGTACACCACCCAGGTCAACGGCCGCAGCGCGGCGGAACAGGTGGACGAGACTTGGTTCAAGGAGACGTTCATCCCGACCGTCGCGAAGCGCGGTGCCGCGATCATCGAGGCGCGTGGCGCGTCGTCCGCGGCGTCGGCTGCGAACGCGGCGATCGATCACGTGTACGACTGGACGAACGGCACCGAGTGGACATCGGCCGCCGTGGTCTCGGACGGCTCCTACGGTGTCCCGGAGGGGCTGATCAGCTCCTTCCCCTGCCGCGCCGCCGACGGCCAGTGGCAGATCATCCAGGGCGTAGACATCAACGACTTCTCGCGCGGCAAGATCGACGCGTCGGTCGCCGAGCTCGTCGAGGAGCGCGACGCGGTCACCGCGCTCGGCCTGATCTGAGGCAGATCTACCCGGACGCGCCGGCGAGCCGGAGCGCCGCCACCACGTAGCGCTGCGCGAGCCGATGCGGCGGCTCGGCGCGTTGCGGGTCGTACCACTCGCTCGTCCGGCTGCACATGTCGAGCATCATGACGGCCACGCGGGTGGCTCCGTCCGGCCCGTCGATCAGGTCGAACACGCCGGCGTCCGAGCCGCGCCGGAGCAGGTCGGCCAACCGCTGGCGCAGTTGCCGGCGCCGGCGCACGATCTCGGTATAGCGCCGGTGCGAGAGATGCAGGTACTCGCGCCGGATGACCTGGGCCAGTTCGGGGTTGACGAGGTGGCCGGTGACGTACGCCCGGACGAACGCTGCGGTTTGCGGCAGCGGGCCGTCGGCTGACTCGTCCATCGCGTCGCCGATGCGCCGCTCGAGACGTTCGTGCCCGTGCTGCACCAGCACGTAGAGCAGTTCGTCCTTTGAGTCGAAGTGCTTGTAGAAGGCGCCCGGGGTAAGGCCGCAGGCGCTGGTGATGTCGCGGATCGACGTCGCCGCTGCACCATTGCGGAAGAACAGCGACGCCGACGCGCTCAGCAGGCGACGCGCGGCGTAGCTCAGTTCGCCCAGGTCGGGCGCGTCCGCGAACGCCCGCTCGAAAACTCGCGGATCGCCGCGCGAAACGGCGACCGACCGGGCCGCAGATTCGCTGGACACAGTGTCATTGTCATCCACGACGCTCCCGCCCGCTCGTTGACCTAGAACTCTCACTGAGGTAAACAATCGTTCACAACAGTGACCGTGACCACAATGAGGGGACGGGCATGACAACAACGCCCACCACCGCTACTGCCGGACGTAGCGGTCCTGCGGCAGGACGGCCGCCGAGACGAACCGAACTGACGTCGTTCCCGGAACCGGGGCGCAGGTTCCTCTGTCTTGGCATCGTCGTCGTCGCGACGATCGTGCTCTACTACCAGTTCTATCTGGCGGGTTCGGTGGCGGCCGGCACGGCCGGCCACAACGGCATCCTCGTCGACTACCACATGTCGTTCGTCTACTACGTCAACATCGCGGTGGTCGGCTACATCCTCGGTGCCGTTGCCTCGTTCTTCACCGGCATCGCCGACAAGGTCGGTCGCGTCAACATCATCACGGCTGGGCTGTTCATCGTTGCCCTCCTGTGCCTGGTGGGCATTCCGAACGCGGGCAGCAAGGCCGGCTTCGCCGTCGTGTTCGCCGCCATCGGGCTCGTGGAAGGCGTCATCCTGGTTGCGACGCCGGCGTTGATCCGCGACTTCAGCCCGCAGTTGGGACGCGCGTCCGCGATGGGTTTCTGGACGCTGGGGCCGGTGCTCGGCTCGCTGGTCGTGAGCGCGCAGGTCAGCAGCACCAGCGTCACGACGCCGTGGCACAACCAGTACGTGGCCGCTGGCGTGGTGGGATTGATCGTCGCGGTGCTGTCGGCGCTGTTCCTACGCGAGCTCACCCCGGAACTGCGTGACCAGTTGCAGGTCTCGGCCCGCGACCGGGCGCTGATCGAGGCGAGGGCGGCGGGCATCGACGTCGAGGCGTCGCTGCGGCA